>JACZRQ010000095.1 GCA_022574655.1 Chloroflexota bacterium | reverse complement strand
TGTCAATGGGCCCATAGATGCGCCAATGACCGCAATCAGTAGACCAATCAGCAAGGGAGCCAAAGGGCCGCGTGGTACACCGTTGCCATCGTCCGTTAACGACAGGATCAGCCCCATCAGAATAGCGGTAATCACCATCTCAACTGCGAAAGCCTGCACAAAATTGATATGAGGATTAGGGTAAGTAGAGAAAGTGCCAGCCAGATCAACACTTTCAACGCTGCCGCGAACAATGTGATGAGTCTGCTCGAAGTCGAAAAATAAATTGTAGTAAAGCCCGTAAACTAAAGCCGCAGCACAGAAAGCGCCGGCAACTTGTGAAACGATAAAAGGAATAACTTTGCGCTTGTCGAAACAGGCAAACAGCCACAATGCAATGGTAACAGCGGGATTAAGATGCGCGCCGGAAACCCCTGCGGTCAGGTAGATGGCCATTGCCACCCCCAGTCCCCAAATGACACTGATTTCCCACTGACCAAAAGACGCACCAGCGACTTTTAGTGCTGCAACGCAACCCACACCCCACCTCTGAAGAGGTCCGCCATGGGCTCGAAGGCAACCTCTGCCGTTGCACCGGCTACCAATCGATCGTAGAGGCAGTGCACAACGCTGCCGCCAGGTGTGCGAGCTGATGGACGTCAACATCCCGAAGTCGTTGGAAGAACTGCCGACCAGCGAGGTTCGCTGGGTCAGCAAGCCGATCCCACGCATCGAAGACCCAAGTCTGCTGACCGGGCGCACCGAGTTCATCGACAACCTGACGCTGCCCGGCATGCTTCACTGCGCGATCCTCCGCAGCCCGCATGCGCACGCACGCATCGTAAGCATCGACACATCAAAGGCGGAGCAACTGCCCGGCGTCGTGGCGGTAGTCACGGGCCAGGACGCGGAGCGTTGGACGAAGCCGATAGGGACCGTCCCGAAGGGTTGGGGCGTACGCTCCCTCGCCGTCGACAAGGCCATTTTCGTTGGTGAGCCGGTGGCGGCAGTCGCCGCGACCAGCCGCTACATCGCCGAGGACGCAGTTGAACTTATCGACGTCGATTACGAGCCGCTGCCGCCGATCACCGATCCGACGGAGGCGATGAAGGACGGCAGCCCGCTCGTGTTCGAGGAGAACGAGACGAACGTTATGATCGAGCGCACGTTCGTCTGGGGTGATGTCGACGAGGCGTTTGACCGAGCGGACCACGTTTACACGGAGAAGTTTCGCTGGAACCGCGTCGGCGCCAACCCGATCGAGACGTTCGGCGTCATCAGCGAGTGGGACCCGGTCGAGGAGACGATAACCTGCCGTGGCGGGTTCCAGGCGCCTTCGTACATGGCGCTGGGCGTTGCCGTCCGGTTCCGCATCCCGCCGAACAAAGTGCGGCTAATCGCCCATCCTCATGGCGGCAGCTTCGGCGGCAAAGGAGGTGGGCGCGGCACGGACATCACGGTGATGCTCTCCCGCAAGTCTGGTGGCCGGCCCGTGAAATACATCGAAGACCGGATGGAGTACATGGTCGCTGGCGGCAGCCAGGCCTGGGACCGGCGTTACGAGGCATCGCTGGCCGTGAAGAGCGATGGCACGGTTACAGGCCTCAAGGTCAAGCTTCTCGACGACCTCGGCGCCACCGGCGAGGGCTACGCCGCCATCTCCGCCGCGAAGCCGCTCGCCGCGTTCACCGGCTGCTACGCGATCCCGTGCGCGCAGTACGAGATGACCATCGTCGCGACGAACAAGACGCCCGCCAGCCCCTACCGCGGGATGGGCCCGCCGCCACACAACTTCGTCCTCGAGCAGATGATGGACATCGCCGCGCGTGACTTGAACATCGATCCAGCCGAGATGCGACGTAAGAACTTCATCCCGGCTGACGCCTTCCCCTACACGATCGCCAGCGGCAATGAATACGACAGCGGTAACTACGACGCGACGATGGATGAACTCTTGAAGATGTCGAACTACGATGAACTTCGGCGCGAGCAAGAGAAGGCGCGGGCGGAGGGGCGCTGCGTCGGCATCGGCGTAGTCACGTCGATCGAGCCGGGCGTCTTCAACAACAACATCTACAACATACTCGGCAACATGGGCGGCACTGCCGTCCCTGAAGGTGTAACCGTCAGCATCGACATCTTCAGCAAGATCACCGCTCGCGTCGGATTCGCGTTGGAGGGGCAGGGCCAGTACACGTTCGTGGCGCAGATCCTCGCCGATTACTTCAACGCTACGCCCGACGACGTGCGAGTCGTCTGCCAGGACACGCTCTCCGCGGCGCCGAACTATGGTCCCGGTGGCAGCCGTATGGCGGTCGCGCTCAGCGGCGCTGTGCTCGGGGCCGCCGACATGATCCGCCAGAAGTTGATCGCTGTTGGCTCGCGCCTCATCGGTCTCGCCGAAGGCGATGCTGAGTTCATGGACGGCGTGGTGCGCGCCAAGGACGACCACGAGCGCAAGATCGTCCTGCGGGATGTTGTCGGCGCGATCCTGTATCGCAGCGACCTTCTTCCGCCGGGCACGGAGCCGACGGTGGACGCCACGTACGTTTGGACTGCTCCCGATCGCGGCATGCCGGACGACCAGGGGCGCGCCAAGAGCTACCTGACGGCCGCCAACGCTTGCCACCTGGTGATGGTCGAGGTCGATCTGGACACCGGCAAGGTTGATATCCTCAAGTACTTTATCGCTGATGACTGCGGCACGCGCCTCAATCCCGCCGTGGTTGATGGGATGACGCAGGGCGGCGTCGCTCAGGGCGTCGGCGCGGCGCTTTTGGAAGAATACGCCTACGACGACTCCGGCCAGTTGCTGACGGCCACGTTCATGGACTACCTTATTCCCACTGTTCACGAGGTGCCGCCGACCGAAAAGTCTGAACTGACCACGCCGTCACCGCTGACGCCACTCGGCACGAAGGGGATGGGCGAAGGCGCTATGAACACGACTCCGGCGGCGATCATGAGCGCGATCAACGATGCCCTCTCCCCGCTCGGAGTACAGGCGCGCGAGGTGCCCGCCACGCCGAACCGCATCTGGAAGCTCGTTCAGAGCGCAGAAAGTGCGTCGCGAGAAGAAAGCCGGTCGTAGGGGCGACCGGCCGGTCGCCCCTACCGCGGTGTTCGTAGGAGTCCCGAGGTGAGCCCTCAAAGCGCCACGCAGCTTTTAGACTTCTCCGAAAAGCCATCTATCGTTACGGGAGCCGGTTCCGGAATCGGCCGCGGCTGCGCTCTGCTTCTCGCGGAGCTTGGATCGAGCGTATGCGTTGTCGAACGTGAAGCCGACACCGCAGAGCGTACGGTCGCGTCGATTGACGCGTCTGGCGGCGAGGCGTTCGCCGTCGTCGGCGACGCCCGGGAGACGTCGGTGGCGAAGGACGCGGTTAAGCAGACGGTCGATCGGTTCGGCGCTGTTCGCGTGCTTGTGAATAACGTCGGTGGGATGTTCCCGGCAGCGGCGGATGACATCTCGGACAACGGCTGGTCGGCGATCATCCGCCTCACGCTCGATACTACGTTCCACTTCTGCCGCGAGACCGCCCCGATCATGAGATCGGGGGGCGGCGGCGCAATCGTCAACATCGCCTCGGTGGCGGGAATCGGCGGCAGTCCGTTTAGCGCTCACTACGGCGCTGCGAAGGCCGGGGTCATCAACCTTACGCAGAGTCTGGCCATCGAATGGGCGCCCGATGTTCGCGTGAACGCCGTCGCGCCAGACTTCATCCGCACCGAGGGCACTGACGGGCTCATGTCGGACGAACAGCGCAAGCGCATCGCTGCTCTCGTCCCGATGGGTCGCTTGGGCGAACCTCCGGACGTCGCGCGTGCGGTAGCGTTCCTGGCGTCGGAGCTAGCGGCGTTCGTGACCGGTCAGACGCTCGTTGTCGACGGTGGGTCGCTCTACCGAAGCCGTCTGGACTTCACGCCCACGCCCGATTAGCCGCGCGGCAGCCCGAGTCCGCGTGTGGCGATGACGGTGCGTTGTATCTCGGACGTACCGGCGATTAGCGTGGCGGTGGTCGAAGAGAGAACGGACTGTACGATGCGCCCGCCCAGCGGTGCAGTCGGCTCGCGGTGCGTAAGGTTACCGCTGAGGCCCGAAAGATGTTGCGCGGTGGTGCCGAAACGTTGGTAGGCCTCGCTCATGAACAGCTTTGCCTCGGACGCCTCACGGTCGGGCAGTTCGTCGTTCGCCTGCATCGTCGCGACGCGGAGGGTAAGGAGGCGGCCGATCGCGAGGTCGATCTCGCTCGGAATCAACGCGGACGTATCGTTGCTGTTGGTCCGCTCGCGAAGGTCATCCAGTAGCCGCCGGAACTGGCCGATGAAGAGCGCGTCGCCGCGCTCGTACTGCAGGAGGGTCGTCGCGTATCGCCAACCCTCGTTCTCGTTGCCGATTAGATTCTCGACCGGTATCCGCACGTCTTCGAAGAAGACTTCGTTGAGCATGTGCTCCCCGGTGGCGTCGTAGATGGGTCGCACGTCGATGCCGGGCGAGTCCATAGGCAGCACGAAGAGGCTGAGGCCGCGCCCGCGAGAGCCTTCCTCACCCGTGCGGGCGACGAGGATCATCCACTGCGACCAGTGGGCCATGCTCGTCCAGATCTTGTGGCCGTTGACGATGTAGACGTCGCCCTTGCTTTCGGCGCGCGTCGTCAACGACGTCAGATCGGAGCCCGCCTCGGGTTCGCTGAATCCCTGGCACCAGATCATGGCATCGTTGGCGATGGCCGGGAGGTGCCGGCGCTTCTGTTCGTCGCTGCCGTAGAGGATGAGCACCGGCCCCACGAGGTCCACCGAGATCGTCGTCATTCGCGGCGCGAGCGCGTATCCCAGCTCCTCGTACAGCGCGAACTGCTCCAGCGGGCTGAGACCGCGGCCACCGTACTCCTCCGGCCAGGCGGGCGCGAGGAGGTTCTTCTTCCCGAGATGTTCGTCCAGCTTGCGTGCGAGGTCCATGTGCTCCGGCCGTACGTCCATCGGCAGGAAGCCGCTTCCCTGCCAGTCCTTTGGCAGGACCGCTGCCAGCGCCTCCCGAATATCGATCCGGATCCGTTCGGCCTCGGGGGTCATCCGAAATTCCATCTCGGTTACCCGTCTCGACGGAACATGACGAGCGTCACGTCCTCGCTGATCTTTTCGAACTCCGCCACGAGGGACATCCCGAACTCGTATTCATCGACCGGCGTCTCGACGATGCCGGCGATCATCCGCGGTCCCTCTTCGAGCTCCACGGCTACCACGGGCCACGGCGATCGTTCTTGGAAGTACGGCAGCATCGGTGGATGGGCGACGGTCCAGCTGTAAAGCGTGGCCCGCCCGCTCACCTCATGCCAGTCGATGTCGGGTGACCCGCAGTGAGTGCAAGCGAGTTCCGGCGGGAACTGGTATTCGTCGCACTTGGCGCACCGCTGGATGACGAGTTTCTTCGATTGCGCCGCCCTCCAAAACGGCTCTGTGAGCGGTGTGATCTCAGGCAAGGGCCGCTGCGGCGTCATCTCAGTCTGTTCGGTCATCTTCTCAGCACCAGTGCGCTCGACGGCACGACTGCCGCTGCTGCCACCAGGGCGATGGATGCGTCCTTCACCTGGCAGTCCGCTGTGCCTCGGATCTGGCGGACGCCTTCGAGGATATGGTTGAAGCCGTGTACGTAGGCCTCGGAGAGGCTGCCGCCGTGCGTGTTCACCGGCAGGTCGCCGTCCGGCCAGTCAATTCGCCCCTCTTCGACGAAAGCGCCCGCTTCGCCCGGCTCGCAGAACCCGAACGCCTCGAGTTGCCACAGGACCATCGCGCTGAAGACGTCGTAGAACAGCGCCACGTCAACGTCGTTCGGGCCAATCTCAGCCATGGCGTAGACGTCGCGCGCGGCGTAGATGGTTGGGAAGTCGAACGGGTTCTCTTTGTAGATCAGGCCGCTCATCATGTAGTGCCGTGGGCCCATGCCCTGAGACACCCCCATGATGTAGGCGGGTGGCTGCTTGAGATCTCGTGCGCGTTCAGCAGAGGTCACGATCACCGCGCAGGCGCCGTCCGTCTCCAGCGAGCAGTCCAGCAGATGCAGCGGATCGGCGATCATCCGCGAGGAAATCACGTCGTCGACGGTTATCGGTTCTCGGAAGTAAGCGCGGGGGTTTTTCGACGCGCAGGCTCGCTGGGCGACGGCGACTCGCGCGAACTGCTCGGACGTCGCACCGTATTCGTGCATGTAGCGGCGCGTCACCAGCGCTAGCTGCTGGACCGGGCCGACAAGCCCGTACGGTATCTCGAACGCACCGATGCCGGGAACGCGGGCGCCTGTCCTCGCCCACGGCCGGCCACCGGAACCGCGGTTTCGCGATCGGAATGCCACTGCGACGTCCGCCATACCGGTCGCGATCGTCATCGCGGCGTGGACGACGGGTGCGCAGGCGGCGCCGCCGCCGTAGCCCGCGCCGCCCCACGCCCGCAGGTTGGGTACGCCCAAGTTTCGCGCCACTTCCAGCTCGCTGTTCGGCTCCTCACCCGGTGTCTCGATCTTGAAGATAGCGTCGATATCGGTCGCGGTTAGCCCCGCATCGTCGAGCGCGGCGCGAATCGCTTCGAGCGCAGTCTGTAGCTCCGGCCGCCCGATGTCGCGGACGTACTCGGTTGTGCCGATGCCGACGATCGCGGTCTTGTCTCGGATCATTCGGTTGCGGGCTGCCACAGCTCGACGATTCCGTCTGAGGCGAGGCGTTCTATGTCATCGTCACCATACTCAAGTTCGCTCAAGATTGACCGTGTGTGGCCGCCGAGCGGTTCCCAACCACCGAACGTGAGGCTGTCATCCGAGAACTGTTGCAACCCTCCGTGCCGCAGGTACTCGCCGTACACCGGCGCTTCGACGGGAACGACGTACCCCAGCTCCCTCATCGTCTCGTCCTCAAGCACAAAGGTGCCCGGGTCGCGTTCCTCGATAGCCACGAGCGGCACGTCGTGCCGCGCCATCTCTTCTTCCCAGTCGGTCGCCGAACGCGTCGCGATCACCTCAGCGACCGTCGTCGACAGCGATTCCTGCTCCGGTGAGCCGTATCGCCAGGCCACGTCCCACTCATCGCAGAGGCCGCTGCGGTCGATCGTCTTGCAGAACGTCTCCCATTCGGACCGCCGCAGGCACGCAAGGAACACCCATCCTTCGGACGCCTCGTAGATGCGGTACAGGGGTCCCAGGCCGTACAGTTCGGCGTCCAGCACCGGGGATGGTGCTCGGTCTTCGGAGACGATCAGGTCGTCCGAGTTCGCGTAAAGGTTCGAGCCCATCATAGTCGTCATCAGATCCTGTCCGGCGCCTGACGCATCGCGAGCGTGGATTCCCAGTAGCATTCCGGTGGCCGAACCGAGGGCTGCGATGGGGTCGGCGTTCCATTCCGCGGATTTGTGCAGACGCCAGGCCTCCTCCTTGAGCTCCTCGAGTGGCAGCTTCTCGCTGCCGGCCTTTGGACGCTCGCTCCCGGCCTGGCGCATCTGACTTCCGCCGATCGCCGCAGCGATGGCGTAGAACGCCGGTCGTCGTGAATCAGGGCCGTCAGCGCCGTAAGACGCCGCGTTGAGGTAGACGACACGCGGGTTCACGGCGCGGCAAGACTCGTAGTCGATGCCGAGCTTCTCCGGCACGCCGGCGCGGAAGTTGTGGATGACGATGTCGGCCTTCGCGATCAGCTTCTTGGCGATGTCCCGGCCCTCCACCTTCTTGAGGTCGATCGCGATGCTCTCTTTCCCCTGCGTCATCGGGAACGAGAGCAGGCCGTCTGTGGAAAAGCGGCTGTAGTCACCACCGGGAACCTCCACGCGGATGACCCGCGCTCCGAGGTTTGCGAGGATTCCGGTCGAGTACGGCGCCGCGATCCATTGCGAGAAGTCCACGACCGTCAGGTCGGAAAGCGGACCCTGGCGTCCTGATTCGGATTTCGACGGTCTGGCGTTTTCGCTGGCGGCCGGGCGCGCCACAGCGCTCGCGAGCACTTCTGCCGCGTGCTCGTTCAGGTGTGGCGCGCGTCCTGGATTCTTGGTTCCGTTGCCTGAAAAGCGGACGATCGGGCCGATCTGCAGCGTTTTCTGTCCGTCGAGACCCTCGACCTCCAGCACATCGTTGTTGTGCACTATCTGCCGGTGCGTTACCGACTCGTTTGGCCAGCGCACGCGTTCCACTGCCACGTCCGGATACTCGTCGAAGATCGCGGCCCACTCGCCGTAGGTTTTCGAGCGCACTCGTTCGAGGATGATCTCCCAGAGCGCTTCGGAATCGTCTTCGTTGTCGACGGCTGGCAGCTTTGCGAAACGTTCCTGACCGTACAGATCGATCAGGTCAAGCGCCTGCATCTGTGCGAAGCAAAGGTGGTCGATCGTGTTTGCGAACTGCAGCCACACGCCGTCCTTCGTCACCGCCGTCAGGTAGTTCGGCCGCGGTACTCTGAAGTTGGGCCGGTGTAGCTGCTTCGGGTCGTACGTCTTGCCCTTCGCCTCGTCTTCATCGCCGGTCAGGAGTTGACGCCGGCCGAGTAGCTGGTGAAGGTACATCATCGCCGTTTGGCCTTCGGCGTTCTTCTCGCGTAGCTGCCGTCCGATCCATAGGATCAGGTCGTACGGCATCAGCGACGCCAGCAGCGAGACGTCCACCCTCTGTCCAGACCCGGTCTCCCGTTTGCGGTGCAGGGCGGCGAGGATTCCCTGCACTGTGAGCATAGCCGCCGAGTACGATGCGCACGGCACGGCGGGATAGCCGGGACCGGGACGATCGGCGATCCGTTCGAACATCATCATCCGCCCGAACTTCGCCGAAACCAGCGCTTCGTAACCCTTGAGGTGCGAGAACTTGCCTCTATCGCCGAAGCCGCTGATCGACGCGTAGACTGCTGCCGGATTCAGCGCATGCACCGTCGCGTAGTCGATCCCCAGCCGCTCCGCGACAGCCGGCCGGAACGCCGTGACGACGATGTCAGCCGAGCGGACGAGTTCGGTCGCTTGCTCGCGGCCTTCATCTGTCTTCAGGTCGAGAACAATGCTCTTTTTGCCGCGGTTCCACGTCTGGAACGCCGGTAGCTCCCGCGCTGGGTCTCCTTCGGGGGGCTCGACCTTGATGACCTCTGCGCCGTTGTCGGCCAGGACCATCGTCGCCAGCGGACCGGCCATCCAATTGCTGAAGTCGATGACCCGCAGGCCGTCGCAAACGCCCATCGTTATTTCGCCCCGCTTCGCGAGGGAAGCGCTACAGTTGCGCCGGACGGCGTCACAGGCCCGTCTTGCGTCGCGATCGTGACCTCGATGTCCACGCAGCCCTCATCCCCTTCGCGGTACTTTTTCGTCACGTGGCCGGTGATGATCATGTCGTCTCCGGCGCAGACCTGGCCGCGCATCGAGATGTTTACCTTGCGCACGACGCTCCTCGGCCCGCCCCAGTCCGTCATGAAGCGGCTGATCATGCCGATGTTGAACGGCGTGTTGACGAAAACGTCGCGGGCTTTCGACTGCTCCTGCGCGTAGTCGCGGTTCGAGTGTTGAGGTGAAAAGTCGCGTGTGGCAGAGGCGAGATACGCGCAGCGAGTCGTGGTGATCGGCATCACTAGCTCGGGGAGCTCGTCACCTTCGTTCACGTCCTCCCAGTAGCGGTCGGCGTATTCGGGAGGCGTGTAGCCGGTCTTTTCGCCCTCGATGGCTTCTTCGACAGCAGGGCTCCAGCCGTTGTTCGACGAGTCTTGGGCTGCGCCCTTCGATTCTTCACGTCCGTAGCCAAACGCCGTCATGCGTTCGATCGTGACGATTTCGCCGTTCTGGTTGCGGTAGATGCGCTCCATAGTCCAGAAGTGGCCTTCGCCGACGCGGGTCCGCTTCCAGGGTGAAATCGAGACGAGCTTTTGGCTGACGCTGACCCGGTCGCCGATCTGCAGCGGCGTCTGGTTCTCCACCTCGATCTCGTTGATGATGCCAACG
This sequence comes from Chloroflexota bacterium, assembly GCA_022574655.1. Taxonomy (GTDB): domain Bacteria; phylum Chloroflexota; class Dehalococcoidia; order SM23-28-2; family RBG-16-64-32; genus JACZRQ01. The sequence goes on along the minus strand of JACZRQ010000095.1, from coordinate 295 downwards.
GGAAGGTCGAGCAGCTTTTTGATCGTGTAGTGGATGTGTGGGTCGGGCTCGCCGTTCTCCGGCGGCCATGGCCAGCGGAACGGCATCGAGAATGTCGTCATCACCGTGGCCGGTGGCGCGACGACGCTGCGGAACCCCTGCGATTTCGCGAACCCCTCGTCGTGGTAAAGGGGGTTGCCGTCCTCCAGCGTCTCGCACCAGTGCCGGATGAGGTACTCGTTAACCTCCAGCGGCGCCGCTTCCGGCTCCGACTCTTCGGTCAGGGCCTGGAGGCGCTGCTTCGTCTCTTCGGACA
>JACZRQ010000094.1 GCA_022574655.1 Chloroflexota bacterium | reverse complement strand
AGCTTCACGAGATCATGCCCGGCGAAGCCTTCCAGCTCGGCGCTTTCAACGTCGAGTTCTTCCGCGTCTGCCACAGCATCCCGGACGCCATGGGCCTGATATTCCGGACGCCCCTGGGCACGGTGGTGCATACGGGCGACTTCAAGATGGACCACACCCCCGTGAACGGCATCCCCACCGACTTCGCCCGCCTGGCCCAGCTCTCCGCCGAGGGGGTCTTTCTCCTCCTGTCGGACTCCACCTACGTCGAGGTGACGGGATACACCCCCTCCGAGATGGTGGTGAGCGACGCCCTGGACCGCATCATCGGCGACGCCGCGGGACGCGTCATGGTGGCCACCTTCGCCTCCCTCATCTCCCGGGTCCAGCAGGTCATCGACGCCGCCAGCAAGCACGGCCGCAAGGTGGCCGTGGCCGGACGGAGCATGGTGGACAACGTGGCCATGGCCACCAAGATGGGTTATCTCACCGCCCCCGAGGGTGTCATGGTCTCCCTGGACGAGATGAAGAAGCTCCCACCGGAGCAGGTGGTCCTGGTCACCACGGGAAGCCAGGGAGAGCCCACGTCGGCGCTGGCCCGCATCGCCAACGGGCAGCACCCAGACATCAAGGTCCAACCGGGGGACACCATCGTCGTGTCAGCCACGCCCATCCCCGGCAACGAGGTCGGCGTCAGCAGGAACATCGACAACCTGGTTCGCCAGGGCGCCCAGGTCCTCCACTCCCGCAACGCCCTGGTCCACGTTCACGGACACGCGGCTCAAGAGGAGCTGAAGCTGATGCTCAGCCTCACTCAACCGACGTACTTCGTGCCTGTCCACGGAGAGTACAGACACCTCTGGATGCACTCACAGATCGCCAGATCGATGAACGTTCCGGACGATCAGGTGTTCACCATGGAGGACGGCGACATCCTGGAGATCACGAAGAGGGGTGCGCAGATTGTAGGCAGGACTTCGGCTGATTATGTCTACGTGGACGGCCTCGCTGTCGGCGTAGACCGCGTGGTGTTACGCGATCGACAGCATCTTTCCGAGGATGGCGTCATCGTCGCCATCGTCGCGGTCGATAAACAGTCAGGGCAACCAGTAGGCCATCCGGACGTTATATCGAGGGGATTCATCGAAGGCGACATGCTCGACGAACTTATGGAGCGTGCAGGAGATGTCGTCGTGGAGGCGTTGACTGCCTCAGGAGAATCGGCCGACCGGTCGGACTTCAGCAGTCGCGTACACGACGCACTCTCACGCTTCCTGTACGACGAGACTCACCTCCGACCCTTGATCCTGCCGGTCCGGATGGAGGTCTAGCAAAGGTTTGCCGACAAAGACAAAGAACCGCCCGACAAGACGAACAACAAGCTACCGCCCGAGAGCTTCATCTAGCCGCAGCCGTAGCCCGAGCCGCGGGAGGCGCAGAAGCGGACCGCCGCGAAAGCGTCTGATCTGGGCCGGGTTCGCCGCGCTCGTAGCGCTAGCCATATCGATACCGCTTACAGCACCCTACATCGTTGACGCTGCGGAAAGCGTCGTTACGCTGCTGGGCGTTCTGCCGCTCTTGGCGGTTGGGACGGTAATCGCTAACGGCTGGCTCATCTACAAACGCCCGGAGCTTTCGCGAAGGTTCTTCCGCATCTGGGCGGGCACGCATCTTACGATCATTTTCGTCTTCGGTCTTGCGGGATTCCTCAAGCCACCGTGGAGTGTGGGAGACGTGTCGTTCGCGAATGTGACCGCTGGCGGCCAGTTTGGCGAGCTGATGGCGGGCAGTGTGCCCGGGATCCTGGGCTGGAGCGCGATCGGTGTGGTCAGCGGCGGCCTTCTCTGGCCGAAAGGCGCATGGTTCGCCTGGCAGGGCACGTGCGCTACCGGACGCTTCGTCGAACGGTTGGAGATTCCGCAGAACGTTTGGCGATCGATCTCCGCGTTCTTCACGGGCCTTGTTCCGAAAGAGGAGCCGGTCGACGACGACAAGCTTCTGACGCCGCCGTCGACCAACGGTCACGATCTCGGCGAGGGCATCGACCCGTCCGCTGTGTCGATCGAGTCTGATATACCGATCGGCGATCCGGACGGTGATGCTCCGCCCGCGGTTGCGATCGATCACGAACCTCCCGAGGGCGAAATCATGGTCACGAGCGCTCCGGACAAGGTGAAGACGACGGGCCCGACGAAGACCAAGTCACGCGCCGGATGGCAGCTGCCGCCGATCGATCTGCTCGCGGAAGCGGCGGAAATCGAAATCCGTCCCGTCGACAACCAGATCAGAGCGAAACTGATCGTCGACACTTTCGCATCGTTCGGCGTCGACTCCAAAGTCGTCTCCATCAACCAGGGGCCGACGGTGACACAGTTTGGCGTGGAGCCGGGCTGGGAACTAAAGACGAAGAAGGTTCAGATCCGCGACGAGGACGGCAAGCCGCTGTACGACGATGAAGGAAAGCCGGTCACAAAGACAGAAGTCGTGTCACGCACGCGGGTCCGCGTGAACCGCATTACGAAGCTCGCGAACGATCTGGCGCTTGCGCTCGCGGCACCGACGATCCGGATCGAAGCGCCGGTGCCGGGGAAGCCGATCATCGGCATCGAGGTGCCCAACACGACGACATCGCTCGTGTCGCTACGAAGCGTGCTCGAAAGCAAGGCGTTCCAGAAGGCGAACTCACGAAGCAAGATCGCGATCGCGCTGGGGAAGGGCGTTTCGGGCGAGCCCGTCGCTGCGGACCTGACGAAGATGCCTCACCTGCTGATCGCCGGCGCCACTGGAAGCGGTAAGAGCGTCTGCATCAACGCGATCATCGGCAGCTTCCTGCTACACAACACTCCGGAAGACCTGCGTCTGGTGCTGGTTGACCCGAAGCGTGTGGAGCTTGCCACCTTCGCAGAGATACCTCATTTGGCGTTCTCGCGCGTGATCGTCGAGCCGGAAGAGATCGTCGGCACGCTGGCTGCGATCATCCACGAGATGGATTCCCGCTACCGCCGTTTCGCGAGCGCGGGCGTCCGCAACCTCGAAGCGTACAACTCGAGTCCGAGCGCCAGCCATAAGCTCCCGCACTGGGTTGTAATCATCGACGAGCTTGCAGACCTGATGATGGTTGCGCCATACGAAGTGGAGCGGCAGCTTTGCCGACTCGCGCAGCTGGCACGGGCCACGGGAATCCACCTCATAGTCGCGACGCAGCGGCCATCGGTTGATGTCGTCACCGGGCTCATCAAGGCCAACTTCCCGACACGGATCGCCTTCGCCGTTACCTCTCAGGTCGATTCCAGAACGATCATCGACATGGCGGGCGCCGACAAGCTCCTGGGACGCGGCGACATGCTCTTCATGCCGACCGACGCTGCCAAGCCCAAGCGCTTGCAGGGGTCGTTCGTCTCGGACAAGGAGTTGGAGAAGGTCGTCTCGTGGTGGACCAACGAACGCTTTAGGCATCTGGCACCGGAGAAGTACGACCATCTGCTGGAGGAAGCGGAGGAAGATACGGACGAGACGGGTGATGTTGAGGATCCGCTGTTCGAGGCCGCGAAAGAGCTGGCAGCTCAGCACACGCGGATCTCGACATCGCTTCTTCAGCGGCGGTTGCGCGTGGGATATCCACGAGCGGCGCGGCTGGTGGATATGCTGGAGGATGAAGGGATCGTCGGTGCGTCCGAGGGTGGCCAGTCACGTATCGTGCTCGAACACACGGCGGATGAAGAGGTCGAGGAAGAGCTCTCCGAAGACGAGATCACGGTCGAGTAGTTCAAACCTTATCTCACCGTAAACTGCGAGCCTTCCCTTAGCGCTTGACAGGATAACGTGTCGTGGTAAGTTGGTCCTGGAGCACTATATAAAACTGGAGGTGTCAGCGAATGAGGCTCCACGCGCTGAATCAGGTTCTCCAGGTTGACCTAGTGAGGCCCTTCGCCTGAGACGGGCGGAGGGATTTGTAGACCCGCAGAGCGGCTAGTCAAACCAGCGGCTGAACGCCGATCGGCGAATGATTCGCCGGACAGACCGATGCCGAATGCGGGACAAACGTTTATTGATGGGCTCCCCGGCGCTAGCCGGGGAGCCTGCTGGTTTACGGGTGGGGGCGGGCCTGAATACGCGCGGTTTAGCGGCGCTTTGTGCGTTTAGCAGCGTAGGTGCGCCGCTCCCTCCTGCGGCGGGCACGCCTTCCTTCGACAAGCTCAGGATGAGCGGGGAGATCGATGATTCGAGCCCGGATCCGTGAGGGCGGGCCTGAATATCCGCGGCTACGTTTGGCTCGGGGTTAGCGCCTGCGGCGCGAGCGACCGCCGGCGCTGCTTCTCATCTCCGATATGATGGCGAGCCCCTCTTCGTCGCCGACAAGCTCGCGCCTGAGGTCGACGACTCGGTCGCGAAGCAGCGCCGCTTTCTCGAACTCCAGGTTCTTGGCGGCGGTTTTCATCTGCTTTTCCAGATCCTTGATGACACGCGCGATCTCGTCCTTAGGGATGTCTCCCGCGACGTACTCCGGCTTCTCCTCCGCGACCCGCTTGACGCGATCGGTGATGTCGCGAATCGCCTTCTGGATACCTTCCGGCTGCAGCCCACGCTTTTCGTTGTGCTCCTGCTGGATGCGACGACGACGTTCGGTCTCCTCGAGCGCCTGACGCATCGAGTCGGTTACCGTGTCGGCGTACATGATTACGGTGCCCTGAACGTGGCGGGCGGCGCGGCCCATGGTCTGTACGAGCGACCAGGCGGATCGCAGGTACCCTTCCTTGTCGGCGTCAAGGATGGCGACGAGGCTGACTTCGGGGAGGTCGAGGCCTTCGCGAAGGAGGTTGATGCCGACGATAACGTCGTAGACGCCCAGCCGGAGGTCACGCAGGATCTCCACTCGCTCAAACGTCTGAATCTCGGAGTGGAGGTAGTTGGTCTTGACGCCCATCTCGGTGAGGTAATCGGCGAGGTCTTCCGCCATCTTCTTCGTGAGGGTGGTGATGAGCACACGCTCGCTGCGTTCGACACGTACTCTGATCTCGTCCAGAAGATCGTCGATCTGGCCCTTGGTCGGGCGGACCTCGGCGATGGGGTCGAGCAGCCCGGTGGGGCGGATGATTTGCTCCACAACCTGCTCGCTGTGCTCGTACTCCCACGGGCCGGGCGTGGCGGAGACGTATATCACCTGGTTGATGTGGTCCTGGAACTCCTGGAAGTTCAGGGGACGGTTGTCGAGAGCGCAGGGAAGACGGAATCCGAAGTCGACGAGCGTCTGCTTGCGGGAGATGTCGCCCTTGTACATGCCGCGGATCTGGGGGACGGCCATGTGCGACTCGTCGATGAACATGAGGAAGTCGTCGGGGAAGTAGTCGAGGAGGGTCCACGGGGTGCTGCCCGGGGCACGGCCGGCAAGGTGGCGGGAGTAGTTCTCGATTCCGGAGCAGTAGCCCTGCTCGCGGAGGCACTCGAGGTCGTATCGGGTGCGCTCGACGAGGCGCTGGGCTTCAACGAGCTTGCCGCGATCCGTGAGTTTCTGGTGGTACTCGGTCAGCTCGGCCTCGATGGCGTCGATCGCGACCTTGAGCTTGTCCTCCGAGGTGACGAAGTGCTTGGCGGGGTAGATCTCGATCTCGTCCAGCTCCGCGAGGACTTCGCCGGTCAGGGGATCGAGCTGGCGGATGGATTCGACCTCGTCGTCGAAGAAGTCAACGCGGACGGCGAGTTCTTCGTAGGCGGGGAGGATGGTGAGGCTGTCGCCGCGGAGGCGGAAGCGGCCGCGCTCGAGGCTCTGGTCGTTGCGTTCGTACTGCATATCGACGAGCTTGCGGAGGACGCGGCTGCGGTTGCCGGGCTGGCCCTTCTTGAAGCTGAGGACGAAGTTGTAGTACTCGGAGGGCTCGCCGAGACCGTAGATGCAGGAGACGGAGGCGACGATGATGAGGTCGCGGTGCTCGAAGAGGGCGCGGGTGGCGGCGTGGCGGAGCTTGTCGATCTCTTCGTTGACGTCCGCGTCCTTGGCGATGTAGGTGTCGCTGCGGGGGATGTAGGCCTCCGGTTGGTAGTAGTCGTAGTAGGAGACGAAGTACTCGACGGCGTTTTCGGGGAAGAACTCGCGGAACTCGGAGTAGAGCTGGGCGGCGAGGGTCTTGTTGGGGGACATGACGAGGGTGGGGCGGTTGGCGTGGGCGATGATGTTGGCCATGGTGAAGGTCTTGCCGCTGCCGGTGACACCGAGCATGGTCTGGTGCTTTTGCTTCTGATCGAGGCCCCAGACGAGCTTATCGACGGCTTCCGGCTGATCGCCGGTCATCTGGTAGTCGGCTACTAGTTTGAAGTCGGGCATGTCTAAGGTCATTCTATCAAGCGAGGCGGGAAAAGGGTCAGGCGACACGGGGGCAGGGGGTCAGCGATTGTCATGAGGCTCCTATCGATATCGTCGCTGCGTTGGAAGTGGGATGGGGGGATGGCGTAGGACGGTTGGTCTAGTGTGAGGGTAGCAGGGGGGTGTGACTACGGGTTGTCAGTGGGAGCGGGGGGCTGGGTCATACAGTAAACAGGCCGTCTGACTACGAAGTCGTGGTACTACGCTCTAGATTCCAGGTCACTTGACCACAGGGACACTTGACGGCGACTTCAACCCCATGAGCCTCAGTAACTTGTATCAGCTGCCCGCACGCTGAGCACTCAAAAAGAGTGCAAAGATCGTGAAAGGCTTGTACCACTGGAGTGAACTCATCTGGCGTCAAGTTGGCCCAATTATTGTAATGTACGCTCGGGTTCACCGCCCATCTTTCGATTTGGCAGCGCTCGAAGATCTGTGCCTTGACGCTACTCAACTCGTTCAGGCTCTCGACAGTTTCGGTTTCGCCCCATGATTGTGCAGTCGACTTGGCGTTTTTGAGCAACTCAGAATACCGGCTAAGCGAGGCCCTCAACCAATCCTCAAGGTCCCAGCGATGCTCAGAGTTGTATCGCACGCGAGCGTGTAGCGAGTCGCATACCATCTCGAAATACTGTTCACAGCCACGCCTCAGACGTGCCGCCGCGTCGTTAACATCGGTGTCGTCGAGCGCCTCCTTAATTCTCTCCCACAAGTCGCGTATCTGGCCGACGATTGGCCCCGTTTGAAGTGTCCAATTGACGAAGTGGATCATGTCCCCGAGCTGTACAACTCCCGCAGCTTTTAGCTGCATCGCCCAAGTTTGATCGTGCGTGGTTATCACGAACTGCTTGTCAGGAAACGATTCTGTGAGGAGGCGACATACTTGTCGACGGTGTTCAGAATCGACGGACATGACGACATCGTCGAGGACGATCAATCCGAGGAGCCCAGCTGATAGGCGCTCGGCGAGCGCAAGGAATAGACAAAGTCCCATACTGTCCTGGTGACCTTCGCTGTGGAGAGCCTGAGGAGAATATGCTCCACGTCCCATGAAGTCGACCCTGAAGTCCAGACCCGCACCTTCCGGCTGGAGGGACGCGGAGAAGTCTGGCTCATGGTCATGTAGGATCTTGTAGAATTCAACGAACCGATCTCGGATTGCGCTATAGAGATTCTCTAGCACGGCATCACGGGATCGTTGAAAACAATCGATTAGTACCTGTGCACGTTGCGATGCTCGCGTCACAGTCGCTACACCGTCATGTCCGCCTTCGAGATCGCTCAGACGCTCCAAGGCACGTGTAAGGACGTCCCAAGACGTCTGTCTCGCCGAGGCTGGTGGGGCTCGTTCAATCGCTTGGCCAACATCAACGAGCCGATCCTCGATGGATTCGGGAGCCCAGAGCCGACCGGCCAATTCCAGAGGAAAGTCATCATTCGAGTAGACCCCAATCGGATCATCCATCGCGTCCTGCAGTGAGGATAATTTGACATGCCATTCTTCAAGCAGGTCGCGCGCCCGTTGATCACCGAGACCGTCGGCTAGCGTTGCGACTTGGTCAATCGACGCCAACACGTTAGTGGCAAAGTCACGTAAATCCTCCGCCTTCTTGCCTAGCTTCTCTTCATAGACCTTGGCCTGCCTACCCTTGTCTCTCTTACCTTCCAGATGGTTTTTGAGAGCCTCTGCATCGAGTTGTGTATCACATAATGGGCAGCGACCTGATCCGTCCAATAGATCCAAGCCCTTCTCGATCAACTGAAGTCGCTTCAGCTCATGAAGCAGATCTGGGTCGGATCTGATTACGCTAAGAGAGTCCAAGAAGTCCTTGTGGACTTGTTTAACTTGCGCGGCGCGCGACTCAGAAAGGGCCTCCTCGATACGCGAAACGTCTTTCTTGGCCAAGTCTGGGTTGAAACTTTGAGGGCTCTCGTCCGGAGATGGCGAAGAGACGCCAGCCTTAATGTCCTGAGATTTCAGCTCGGTGATCAAGGGCGCTCCTAAGGCGACCCGGTGCTCGTTGACCAACCGCAGAGCCTCGGCTTCCCTGTACGCATCTAGATCCAGAGCTGCGGCCAGACGCTCTTCCTGAGTCCCAACGTCTCCCTGCGCTGCCCGAAGACCGGTGCGCAAGCTATTGACCACGGTAACAAGGCCACGCCGAAGATTCTCAACATCTGATAGATCCAAGAGTTTCTGAATCTGGTCTGCTCGGCTGGACGGATCCGCCGTAATATATCGAAGGATGTCGCGACGAGTCAAAATGTGTTGACCGCGACGGGCCAGAGCTTCGACTTCGGACAGCAATGCCCTAGCTTCTTCTGGACAATCGAGGTGGTCGGGACTCCCGATGGACCGCGATATGTCTATTGGACCCTCGATTCCAGGAAGGTCTATCCGTGCACGCACTACCGCTTCTTCGGGCTCTGCATCGACGTGCGAACCGTGCTGAGCAAGGCTGATCCCCCCGGTGCCTGGGCCGGTAAGCCGAGTTATCCGTCCACTCAGGAGAAAGTCCACAGCGTCGACGACGCCGCTCTTCCCAGAGCCGTTTGGACCCCAAACAAGAAGGTTTCTGCCCCCAAGAGGCACACTGACGTTCGGCAGTCCCCGTATATTCTGGATATCGAGCTCAAGGATCTTCATTCTGCTTGGAGAATCTCGATGACGCGCTCGGGCCGATGTAGGCTCCCCGCATCGGCGAGTTGTCGGAGTTTTTCAATCTGCTCTGGCGAGAAGAGATCAGTCGTTGGAAGATCGTTGAACATCAGCAGTAAGACTTGGTCGAGCAGGTCTTTGTCCTCAGATGGCTGAGTCTCTTCCTGGTGCTCGGCAGGGGTAGGATCAATCGATTCCAATACGGCTACCTCGCGACAATTGTCGCTGCGAGATCAGGCAGGCGAAGATGGATCTGGCTATAGGCACGCGATGATTCTAGCATGCAGTCGCGCAGGTTGCTCGGCAGACTGACGGCCCTTGGCATGAGTATTCGCACGTCTTGAGTCCGTCCGGTCGCGGGGGCATAATGCGGGCGTGGTAAAGGGGAGACGATGATCCGGCTCTGCGGTGACGACGATTTCGAGGTCGTCTACGAGATCATAAACGACGGAGCGAGCGCCTACGAAGGCGTCATTGCGGCGGACCTGTTGGGAGAGCCTTACATGTCCAGGGGCGAGCTTCGGCGTGAACTGGCCGATGGTGTGGTGTTTTGGGGATACGAGGAGGGTGGCGAGCTCGTCGGGGTGATGGGAGTACAAGACCTGCAAGACGTGACGCTGATCCGGCATGCGTACGTTCGGACAGCGAAGCGAAATCGGGGCACTGGCGGCGGGTTGCTTTCCTTCTTGCGCAAGCAGACGTCTCGGCCGATGCTCATCGGCACCTGGGCCGAGGCTACTTGGGCGATCCATTTCTACGAAGGACACGGTTTCCGGCTCGTCTCTCCAGAGGAGAAGGACGAGCTGCTGCGCAGGTTCTGGTCTGTGCCGGATCGACAGGCCCAGGAGTCGGTCGTTTTGGCGGATGAGCGCTGGTTCCGCGCGACGGCAGACTAGGTCTGCGTCGACGGGGTGGCCTAGCATCCGTTCGCTCGCAGGAGCATAATGCGGGCAAGCGCTTCACGATCCGCGTACGACCGATAGCGGCGCCCCGGTTGGGGCTTTGCGAAAGGACTGTGTGATGGGTGACAAGAGTCCGAAGAACAAGGACAAGAAGCAGAAGACTGCGAAGAAGGCCAAGGCGGCGAAAGCGGCGAAGGCCCAGAAGTAATACGGCCCTGCACGGCACGACGCGCATGAGGCGGGTGCGCCGAGAGGCGGGAGGAGGAGCGCATCGCGGTCGAGTCTGTCCGGATGGTCGGGGCGAAGTGACGCTGACGGGTGGCCTGAGT
>JACZRQ010000010.1 GCA_022574655.1 Chloroflexota bacterium | reverse complement strand
TATTAGCCAGAAGCGGACATAAGGACGAAGGTTAGAAGTACGAAATTTTCCGCAAACGGGGTATCGGGAAATTCCCTTGGAAACGACGTTTTAGGGCTCAGGCAAGCCGCCGTTCACCGTCCGGAGGCGGGTATGCGGAACGGTTTTTCGACCGAGCGGCGGGGCCTGAGGCCGAGCGCCGGGCGACGGATCGGCTGCGGGGGGAGGGGTAGCCTCTTTCCCGCCGGCGTTTACTGGGCGGCCACGGGGGCGCCGTCCATCTCTCGCCAGTAGGCGGGATAGGTTTCGTCGTAGCCCGGCAGTGCCCGAATGCGGTTCATCCAGGCCTCCAGGTTGGGGTGGCGGTCGCCGAAGGGCAGCAGGCCGTGGTCGATGTGCTCCATGTCCGGCTTGCCGGCGGCGCGGAGCAGCCCCTCCAGCAACGGGTAGATGGTGATGTCGGCGGCGCTGACGGTCCCGCCGACGAACCAGTCGCGGCCGGCGATCTGGGCTTCCAGCTTGGCCAGCTCGTCCGCCGCCTCCCGGAAGCCCTCCTTGATGCGATCGGCGTGGGCCTCCGCCTGGCCGGTGAGGACCGGCCTTAGGATGTCGCTGACCCAATGGCACGAGACATAGAGATCGAAATCGAGGATCGCCTTCCAGATCAACCCCGTCTCCTGGGCGCTTCGGCCGAACAAGGGTGGTTCCGGATGCTTGCGCTCCAGATAGGCGAGGATCGCCGACGACTCCGACAGCACGAACCCGCCGTCCCGGAGTACCGGTACCCGGCCCCTCGAGTTGAGAGCCAGGAATTGCGGCGACTTCAAGCCCCGTTCCGAGGCCTCTACCCGTGCTTGGTCGTAAGGGACGCCCTTGAGGACGCAGGCGAGCTGCACCCGCCAGACGAAGCCGCTGCCGCTGAACATATATACCTTCACGTCACTTTCTCCTTCCCTGGGCCGTCGCCGTCACGACAACACTTCTTCCATCGCTTCCGGCGGCGGCATTTCCTCGAACGTCGGCAGCGCCGGGTCGACGGAATCCCAATCAACCGCCCGCTTGGCGTAGACCACCATTTGCGGCTGGAAGACGTCTGGGTCGTCGAGGCTGGACGCCCGGACGAAGACGACCCCAGGTATGCCTGAGTTCCTGGAATACACGGGCGAGCCACAGGTCGGACAGAACATGTTTCGAATACTCCTCTTCTCGTTACGCAACCGTCGTGCGTCGCATTACGAAGACGGCAGAATGGCCGCCAGCTTCTTCTCGAACGCGCGCTCGATCTCGTATTCTTCATCGTTGTCGACGGCGGCATCGCCTGTTCCGCCCGGCCACTCAGCCTTGAGGAACGCACGGATCTCAGCACGGAACGCCTCGTCCTCGGGCGTGAAGCGAAAGTCCATGGCAGACGGTCTATCTAGCGGCCTTCGAAGCTAGGATCGCGCTTTTCGGTGAAGGCCTTGGTGGCCTCTGTGTAGTCGCGGCTGTTCCCAGTAATCGCCTCGAGCGCGAGCGACATGTCCAGACTGCTGAGTACCGCCTGCTGGATCGTCCGCTGAACTGCAAGCTTGGCGAAACGGATGGCGAGCGGCGCACCCTTCGCGAGGCGCTCCGCAAACGCCAGCGCCTCATCGAGGGCCTTGTCGGTCGGCGTTACATGGTTCACCAGCCCGATCCGCTCGGCCTCCACCGCCGGGATCAGATCGCCCGTCATCAAGTACTCTTTGGCGCGCGCCGGCCCCACCAAGAGGGGCCAGATGACTGCGCCCCCATCGCCTGGTACCAGCCCAACCTTAACGTGCGGGTCGCCGATCCGTGCCGTCTCTGCCATGAAGATGACATCGCAGAGCAGCGCGATCGTCGCACCAAGACCAACAGCAGCACCGTTGACCGCCGCAATGACGGGCTGTTCGATCGAGAGCAGTGAAGCGACGAGCTGCCGGGCGCCGGAATCGAAGATGCCAGCCGGCCGGCGGTCGCCGCCGCCGGCGCTCATCTCCTTCACGTCGCCCCCCGCGCAGAACGCCTTGCCAGCGCCCGTCAGGACCACCGCTCGAACCTCTTGGTCCCCAGCGAGCTGTGCGAAAAGCGCCTCAAGCTCGGCATGGCCCTTCTGCGTAACCGAATTAAGCGCCTCGGGACGGTTCAGTGTACAGATCGCAATGCGGTCGCGAATCTCAACATCGATGAAGGTGTAGTCGTAGCCAGCCATCGTCGGTCTCCTTCTCTTTCGGCGGGGCGTCCCGTATCCCGCCGCATTATCCTCGACGCTCTCACCCGCACGCAATCGAAGCCGTGATACACTCGTTGCGACGTTCACTCAGCTAAGGAGGCCATCAAATGAGAACAGCCACGCTCCTGATGCGCCCCGACGTCCGCGCGGCCTAGCTAACACCACCGCCGCTCCGACATCGGGCGCGCTCCTCGCCCGAATCCCAAATTTGTACACCTGTAAGGAGCATCTTTCTTTGTCTACATCTGACTCACGTCGTTCGACGAACGGCGTACCGCAACCCGTAGCGCCCATCGCCGACCTGATGTCCTCGTTCCCAGCGCCCTGGGCACTCTGCGGAGGTTGGGCGGTCGACGCCTGGCTAGGCCGCTCGACCCGCGAGCACGTCGACGTCGACATCTCAGTCTTCGTCCAGGACCGGCAAGCGCTCTTCGAACACCTCGCCGGCTGGCAGCTCGTCGCGCATGGCCTGAACGTAGAAATCAACACACATAAGTTATGGGACAGCCAGCCGCTCGACTTCCCCGGCCACATCCACGCCCGACTCGACAGAGGGGAAGTGCTACCAGACGGCGACCTTCTACCGGAGCAAGGCTTCACCCTCGACATCCAGCTCGGCGACCGTTCCGGAACCGATTGGGTCCTGAACGCGAAGCCTCGAATCGTCATACCGATCGAAGATGCAGTCCAGAAGTCGCCGTGGGGTCTTCCGGCGGTCGTGCCGGAGGTCCTGCTCTTCTTCAAGTCGCTCGAGCTGCGCCGCCGCGACAAGCTCGATTTCCTCGCCCTTCTCCCCCACCTCACGCAGGAACGGCGCGACTGGGTCCGGGGCGCGATCTCCCTCGCTGGCCACCCGTGGCTCTCTCAGCTCTCCCCTTAGCCTTCGGCCAACCACCTGGGTAGTGGGTCGGTTTGACTGACCCACTACCGGGCCCGGCCGTATTGACGCCCCCTGGGCACGACGGTATGTTCGCCTCGACTAACGAACGCCTACGCAAGCTGGAGAGAAGCGATGAGCTGGACTGAATGGAAGCAGCCTGAAGACGACGGCCTCGAGTTCTCCGAGATCGTCTACGAGAAGAAGTTCCACCAGGAGCTGGAGGGCGGCGTCGCGCGAGTCTCCGTCAATCGCCCGGAGAAGTACAACGCGCTCACAACCCACACCGTAGACGAGATGTTCCGCGCCTTCTACGACGCCAACCATGACCCGATGATCGGCGTGATCATCATGACCGGCGTCGGCAAGAACTTCGGCTCCGGCGGCGACGTCGAGTGGGAGAAGTGGGGGCTCCGCGAGGCATTCTATTTCCGCTATCCGCACAACCGCCTCATCCGATCGTCGCGAAAGCCGATCATCGCCGCCGTAAGAGGCTACTGCATTGGCGGTTCGAACCACATGGCCTACTGCTGCGACTTCACGATCGCCTCCGAGGACGCGAAGTTCGGACAGGCGGGACCCCGCGTCTCCAGCCCGGCGGACGGGTTCTTCGTCCCCTACCTCACGAAAGTGGTCGGCGCCAAGAAGGCGCGCGAGATGTGGATGCTCTGCCGCCGCTACAGCGCGGCAGAGGCGCTGGAGATGGGTCTCGTGAACAAGGTCGTACCGGGCGACGACCTGGACGGCGAGGTGGATAGCTGGTGTGAGGAGATGCTAAGCCTCAGCCCCGGCTGCCTCGAGATCCTGAAGGCGACGTTCGATCAGGAGATGGACGGCTATCAGGAGATGGGCGTCATCTCCAGCAACTTCTATCCAGACTGGTTCGACTCCGCGGAAGGCCAGGAAGGCGGCGCAGCGTTCCTCGAAAAACGGACACCTCGTTTCTGGCAGATCAGACGCGAGGAAGCCGAGGCGCGGCAGCAGAAGCAGAGCGACGCGCCCGAGTAACAGACTCGTGTCCAACATCAGCTGGGATCTCGAGACGGACGTCGTAGTGCTGGGCTCCGGCGGCGCAGGCCTCACCGCAGCGCTTCTCGCTCACGATCACGGCGCTCGCGTCACCATCGTCGAGCGCTCCGACAAGATCGGCGGCACGACCGCGGTTTCGGGAGGCGGCCTTTGGATCCCGCTCAACCGCTTCATGGAGGAGTCCGGCACGCCCGACTCTCGCGACGCCGCACTCACGTACTGCAAACGGTTGACCGGCGGACGAGCCACGGACGAACTGGTCGAGACGTTCGTCGACACCGGACATGAGATGGTGCGCTACCTGGAAGAACGCACGCCCGTTGAGTTCTCGGCCTGGTCGCTTCCGGACTACCACCCCAATCTGGAGGGAGCGCGGATGGGCGGCCGCAGCATCGAACCCCTACCGTTCGACAAGAATCAGCTCGGCGGCTGGGCCGAAAAGCTGCGGGCCTCGCCCACCTTCATGCTTCCCGCCACCCTGCAAGAGGCCACGTTCAAGTACCAGTCTCATATCCGGCCGGCGAACCTGCCGATGGATGAGATGGTCCAACGGATGGAGCAGGGCGTAGTGACGTGCGGAAACGCCCTCGTCGGACGGCTGCTGAAGGGATGTCTGGACCGCGAGATCCCGATTCTGGTCGAGACGCGAGGACGAGAGCTGATCAAGGAAGGCGAATCCGTGATCGGACTCCTAGGCGAACGTGATGGGCGCGACTACCGCATCTCAGCCGCCGGCGGTGTCATCCTCGCGTCCGGCGGCTTCGAATGGAACGACCAGCTCAAGACCCGCTTCCTGCCGGGAACGGTCTCCCACCCGAACAGCCCGCCGGGGAACGAAGGCGACGGCCTCTTGATGGCGATCGAGGCCGGGGCGATGCTCGGCAACATGACTGAGGTCTGGGGAAGCCCGGCCGCCGTCGTACCGGGCGA
The DNA here is from genome assembly GCA_022574655.1 of Chloroflexota bacterium. GTDB lineage: Bacteria > Chloroflexota > Dehalococcoidia > SM23-28-2 > RBG-16-64-32 > JACZRQ01. The sequence continues at coordinate 35,894 of JACZRQ010000010.1, read as the reverse complement.
AGAGTACGGCGGGGTGCAGCTCAACCGGATCCTCATAGCGGAGCGTCTATGCCCGCACGCGATCATCGTCAACCGCCGTGGACGGCGGTTCGCCAACGAAGGCGCCCCTTACAACGAACTCGGTAAGGTGTTCAACGAAGTCGATCCGGCCACCAACGTGTACCGCAACGTCCCCGCCTGGTCGATCTTAGACAAACAATACCGCGACAGATATCCGGTTATCACCGTCATGCCAGGCGACCCCGACCCGGAGTGGCTGATGTCCGACGAATCGCTCGATGGACTCGCCCGGCAGGCGGGGATCGACGGCCAGAGCCTCGCCGATACGGTCCAGCGTTGGAACGGCTTCGTCGGCGACAAGAACGACCCGGACTTCGGTCGTCACCGTTCCCCGGTCGACTTCGAGGCCCCGCACCCGAGCATGGGCACGATCGAACGGCCGCCGTTCTACGCCCTTCCCGTTCACCCCGGCACTCTCGGGACCAAGGGCGGCCCCATCACCAACTCGAGCGGCCAGGTTCTCGACAATCGCGGCGACGTGATCGCCGGACTGTACGCGGCGGGCAACGTCATGGCCAGCCCCGCCGGCGCTGGATACTACGGCGGTGGCGCGACGATCGGGCTGGCGATGACCTGGGGCTACATCTGCGGCATCAACGCCGCGAAGTCCGTCGCGAACTAAGGCTGATCGAAATCCGCCGAAATCACCGCTTCGCCACGGTGGAGCGCCTCGGCTTCGTCGTCGGAGTAGCCAAGCTCCGACAACAGCTCGCGGGTGTGCTGGCCGAGCATCGGCGGCCCGCGCCGCACGCTGCCGGGCGTCCGTTCGAGGTGGACCGGGACACCCGTGACGCTGATCTCGCCGAGCTTGGCGTGCTCGGTCTTCGTGATCATGCCGTTGTGGTGGATCTGGGGATCGTTGGCGGCATCCGGAAGCTGATTCATCGGGGCTGCCATGACATCTGCGTCGATAAGTTTCGTCATCAGTTCGTCGCGAGGCGCCCGCTTGCACTGGTCCTCGATCAGCGCCTCCAGCTCTTCCTTGTGTTCGAGGCGGATCTCTGCAGTCGCGAATCGCTCTTCCTCGACCCAGCCGACGCCAAACGCAGCACAGAGGTTGACGAAGAACTTCTCCGTGGGACAGGTAAGACAGATCATCTGCCCGTCCGCGCACTCGTAGACGCCTGAGGGGGCGAAGTAGGGGCTGCCGTTACCCACCCGCGGTGTCACCCAGCCGGTGAGGAAATAGTTGCCGAGCCCCGTACACTGCGCGTGCACGAGCGCATCGAGCAACGAGACGTCGATACGCTGACCCCGACCACTCTTCGTCCGCTCGTGCAGCGCCGCCAGTACACCGGAGGCGACCAGCAGCGAGGTCATGATGTCCACCATCGGTACGGTCACGCGAGTAGGCTTATTCTCCGGATCGCCCATCAGCGAGACGAGGCCGGCGTAACCCTGCGCGAGAAAGTCGATCCCGGGCCGCCCGGCGTAGGGACCGTCTCTCCCGAAGGCCGTAACCCCGGCCCAGATGATGTCCGGGCGGTGCGCCTTCACCTGCTCGTAGCTGATGCCGAGACGAGACATCGCGGGCTCGCGCACGTTGGTGATGAGCACGTCGGCCGTCTTCACCAGACGCTCGAACACAGGCGCCGACTCCGGCTTCGTGAGGTCGAGGACGATGCCACGCTTGTTCCGGTTCAGGCTGAGGAAGTTGCCACACTCACCGTCGCGCCCCGGCCCCAGATGACGGGTGTCGTCGCCGTACGGCGACTCGAGCTTGATGACGTCCGCGCCGAGGTCACCGAGGTAGGTCGCGCCGTACGGCCCAGCGAGCATCGTCGCGAGGTCGAGGACGCGTATGCCTTCAAGCGGGCCGGAGTTCGTCACAGGATCGCTCCTTCTTCTTTCAGTTCACCGACCTGCTCCCACGTGTAGCCGAGCGTGTCGACGAGGATCTGTTCCGTGTGCTGTCCCAGTTCAGGCCCGAGAGTCTCGACCACGCCGGGAGTCTTGCTCAATGTGACCGGGAGACCGCGAACGTTGACGTTTCGCTGGACCTCCTCGCAGTACGTCTCGACGAGGTACTCGTTCTCCCACGCCTGGGGGTCGCCCTCCAAATCCCGCAGATTATTGATCGGACTGGCGACGATCCCGAGTGGCCGCCAGCGCTCCATCCATTCGTCAGTTGTGCGCTGCTCGATGATGCCATCGAGCGCCTCGACCAGCGCCTCCACGTTCTCGCCGCGTTTGCCGGCCGTGTCGAAGCGAGCGTCGGCCGCGATGTCCTCGTCATCGAAGCTCCCGCAGAGCGTGCGCCAGCTCGCGTCGTCGTTCGGCATGCAAAGGAAAATCCAGCCATCGCTCGTCTCGTAGACGTTCGACAGCGGATTGTCGGGCGACTTCCGCGACTGCTGGCGCGCGAACCGCTCTTCGCCGGCGAGGTACCCCGACAGCGTCGGGGCCGCCAAGAAGAGCTGTGCGCCGTACAGCGAAGCGTCAATGTACTGGCCCTTGCCCGTGCGACGGCGGTTGTGCAGCGCCAGCAGGATGCCGTACGCGGCCATCAGCCCACCGATCGCGTCGCCGGAGCCCATGCCGAGGTAGATCGGCGGCTGGCCGGGCTCTCCGATCCGGCTCATCAAGCCCGTCAACGCCTGCACCGTCATGTCGAACGACGGCTTGTCGATCGTGCCATGCGGACCGTAGCCGGTGGACATCGCGTAGACGAGACCCGGATTGATCACCTTCAGCTCGTCGTACGTGAGGTGCCAACTCGCGAGGTTGTCCGCGCTGAGGTTCGAGAGGAAGACGTCGGACTCCGCGACGAGCTTGTGCAGTATCTCCTGACCGGACGGCTGCTTGAGGTTGATCGCCATACTCTTCTTGTTGCGGTTGATGACGAGAAAGTACTGGTTCCAGTCGCCGACCGGAAGCGCCTTAATCGTACGCACACCGCGCCCGAAGTCGCCTCCGTGCGGACGCTCGACGTGGATGACCTCGGCGCCGAAGTCCGCGAGGTGTTGACCGGCGACCGGCCCCTGGAACCAAACGGTCAGATCGATCACACGGATGCCGTCGAGTGCCTTCGCCATCGCTACGACCTCGCCGCCTCTGCGATCTGATCCTCGGTCAAGCCCAGGAGATCGCTCAGCACCTCGTCGGTGTGCTCCCCGATTCTCGGGGCGGCACGCTTCATCTCGGCCGGCGTTTCAGCCATGAAGATCGGGAAGCCGAGGGTCTTCGGCGCACCGCCGTCTGCTTCGAGAATGTAGCGGTTGTCGTACGCCTGCTTATCCTGTACGGGGAAGTCGTAGCGCTCGATGATGTCGGCGGACATCTGCCGCTCCGTGAAGGTCTTGCGCCAGTGGTCCGCAGGCTCTCGTTCGAACGCCTTCGCCAGCTCATCGATCAGTTCGAGGCGGTTCACCTCGCAGCGCAGCTCATGAGAGTTGAAGCGGGAGTCGCCAACGCCCAGCCCAACGATCTCTGATAGATCCGGCCACCAGCGGTCGGTGTCAGGCATCGTCAGCGTCACCCACAATCCATCGCTCGTCATGTAGAGCGTACCGCTCATTGGGTTGCCGGCATCCATGCGCGAGACGGGGTGCAGGAAGCGCTCGCCACCGATCGCGAGGTAGGCCTGCAGATCGAGGCTGGCGCCGTACATGTTGCCCGCCAGCAGCGAGACGTCCACTTCCTGACCTTCGCCCGTCTCTTCGCGGTGGTGCAGCGCCGTCATCACGCCGAACGCGAGCATGACCGCCGTGTACATGCCGCCGATCTGAGGATAGACGGGCGGCTGGCCGGGCTGCGGAAGGATCGGCATCATTCCCGTCCGCGCTGCCGCAAGCTCATCCAGCGGAGGCAGATCGTTGTCTGGCCCCTTCGGACCAAAGCCGGACGCTCGCGCATAGATCAGATCAGGCTCGGCAGCGGACAGCGTGGCGTAGTCGAGACCTCGCTCGGCGAGCGTGCTCAGCCCGGCGTCGGTGACGAAGACGTCCGACTTAGCGACCATGTCGCGAAGTGCCGCACGACCCGCGTCCAACCCAAGGTCAAGGCTGACGCTTCGCTTGTTACGGTTCGCCAGGCGATCGTGGTAGTCGGCGGAAAGCCGTCTTTCGCCGTTATCGATACGAATGACGTCCGCGCCAAAGTCCGCCAGCAGCGCCACGCCAAGGGACGAGAAGAACTCGCTTGTCGCGTCGATGACGATCAGGCCGTCGAGAGCCGATGTCATCTCGATAGCACCCGCGTCACACAGCGAGCGGTCGGATTAGGCCCACTCGCGAACGACGTCGAGAGTCTTGTCCGTGAACTCGACCTCGTTCGGGAGCGGCTTCTTGAGCCACTCTCGGTAGAACGTGTCGAGGTCCGGCAAGAACTCGAAGTCGGGGGGCGTGCCGCGCGGGACGCCCTCGACCTCCAGCTGCGAGCCGCAGCCGGGGCAGTAGTACTCACGAATCTGGGTCCACTCGGAATCGGGCTGCTCACGACCGCGGTAGACCTCGTTCAACTTCTCGGCGTCGTCGCGGACGTAGATGAGGGCGTTCAGCTTCCAGTTGACGCGGTAGTCGCCGAAGTTTTGGCCGCACCGACACTTCACGACGCGGTCGTCACCCTGCTGAACGATGAAAAGGTTCGTTGTCAGGGGGAGCAGGATCTGCTCGTTCCACGACACGCGGGACTGCAGGATCTGCACCCACTTCTGGAAGCGGTCGCTGTCCTTCGCGGCCTTCATGATCTCCTGGACGCGTGTCCACGGGAGCTTGCCGTCGATCAGTCTTTCGATTTCGGAGATGTCGTATTCGGGCATCGTCTACTCCTGATTAATCCTCGGGGCGGCTAGAAGGTGAAGTCGTCCGGCAACTGCCAGAACGCCTTGAGCTCCTCACCGTAGTCAGGCGACAGCTCCATGGAGCTGCGCCACATGTCCGTTACGGCTGTCGCCATCCCTTCTTTGGCCTCGACCCGCTTGCGCTCCGCCTCCCACCACTCTCGGAACGGGACGCCGCGAGCCTTGCGCGCGTCACGAATCTCTTGCCGCTTCGCTTCAGTGGCCGCCTCATCGACGGTCCATTCCGACTTCCCATTGCTCGTAGCGACGACGCCGTAGATGTCCGACGCAATCCGTTCGCGTGTCCATCCGCGTTCGAGGTCGGCCTGCACCTCCGCCGGATCGCGCTCGATCGGGTCGCCGAGCGCCTGCGCGCCGGAGATCGGGTGCATTATCAGGTCGTACTCGTGCAACTGCTGCGGCGTGACGAACGGCGCGATCACGTTCGATTCCATCAGGTCCGCCTTGATAGCCAGCTCCATGTTCGGCTTTTCGGGGTCGCCCCGACGGTGCACCAACGGCTTCTTCGCATCGATCAGCTCCTTGACGTTCGTGCCGCTGGCGTAGCTGGGACGGTCCGGCCACGCCGGGTACGCGCCGAACATCCCGTGGTTGCCAACGACCTTGCTGCGCATTCCGGCGCAGCCGCAGGAGTACTCGATGCCCGGCGTGTTCTTGATCATCCAAACAGCCGTGTGACCGAGACCGCCGCGGAACGTACCGTATCCGCCGGAGTCGGGCTCAACCTCGCGTCCCAGGTAGATGATCGGGTAGTACAACTCCGTGACCTCGGCGTTGCCAAAGTCCGCGTTCGGGGTGTAGATGCACCAAGCGCTGTTCTCGCCATCGGCCATACCGCGTGCGGGCGCGCCGTTGCTCGCCTGCTCCAGCGTGAGACCGGCGGTGTACATGCCGTACTGGTTGATGCCGGAGAACTCGGCCGTCATCGTCGTCCCGGCGCCGGCCGCGACCTCTTCGATGTAGCCGCGAGTGTAGTAGGCGCGGCCGAACGTCTCGTATAGGGAACTCATCCACATGACGGCGGGCGCCCAGGCCACACCGGAGGAAGCGAAGTAGTTCACCGGATACGGGTTCGCCCATGAACCGGCCGGCGGGTCGTCGAGATGCCACGCCGCGACGGCGCCCCAGTTGAACATGTCGAAGCCCACGATGTGCGAGTAGGCGTTGAGCAGCGCCGAGATTATGGCGGGAGGGGTGATGTTTTGTCCGAACGGCACCCAGCTGCTCGCCCCCTTCAGGGAGAAGTTGACCTTCGCATCGACGTCAATGTCCACCTGCAACGGCAGGTTGAACATACAGTCGATGTCCTGCTGCGGCATGATCACCCGCTTGCCCTTCATCGCCAGGTCCTTGAAGTTCGATTTGCGATAGCGGCCGGGCACAGCCTGGTTCTTGACGCGCGCGACCGCGTAGCGGCGGCCGTCCTCCACGTACTCCTTGGCCACGTCCTTAAAGTAGTCGAGCCCGTACTTGTCGATCAGCTCGATCACCTTGTCGCGGACCGTCAGACAGCCAGCGAGGCGGCCTCGCGCGTCGCCCATCACGAAATCTGGCACACGCGTGCGCGACTTAACGCGCATCGCGTACCAGGGGTAGAGCTTGTCGTTCTCGCCGATCCTCTCCATCGTCACGGGCATACCGTCGGCGAACGAGTCCGGGTTCATGAAGCCGATCGACCCCGGCAGGATGTAGCCGGCGTCCATCACATGGCTGACGCCGGACGCCCAGGCAACCAGTTCGCCATCGTAGAAGATCGGCACCGCGGTATCGAAGTCCACCGGGTGGATGCCGCCGAAGTGCGGGTCGTTGTTCTCGAAGATGTCGCCGGCCTTGATGCCAGGCTCGGCCTCGTAGTCGTTCTCGATCAACGAACGGATGAAAAGCGAAAGGAGGCCGGGGTGGGCGGTGATGCCGCGCGACGTGGCGATCGCCTCGCCGGTCGGCAGATGGAGGCCCCAGAGCGCGTCGCCGCCCTCAACCGCGATCGCCGAAGACGACACCTTGCAGCCAACAGCCCACGCCGTGTTGCAGATGTTGAGGAGGATGTGCCAGATCGCTTCGTAACTGCCCGGGTCCTCTGCCTTTCGTGCCAGGTCCTCCAGCCCGAACAGGTGACCCGTCTCCTCGAAGAGCTTGTCCTCTTTCAGGAGAAGATCCTTGATCGGCGTCGCTTGAGCTATTGCAGGAGCGCTCATTCGCTCCCTCCCTTCTCGAGCCAGATGATCTCATGTTCGTCGAACCTCGCCGTGAGGCCGCTGGGTACGAACAACGTCGTGGACGGCGCTTCGATGACAGCCAGCCCTTTGACCTCGTTGCCCGGTTTCAGTTCGTCCATCTCGTAGAGCTGCGCCTCCAGCCACTTGCCGTTCTCGAAGACCTGACGCGTGCCCTTTTCGGCCGCCTTCGGCGACTTGTCCTGCAGTTCGTAGCGCCGCACGAGCGGCTTCAGCGTATCCACCTGGGCGATCACGCTGACCTCGCTCACCAGGTACGTCGGCTGCGGTGGCTTACCAGCGAGCGTGAACATCGTCGTAAACACCTCTTCGAAGCGAGCGACGAGCGTGTCGACGTCCGCGGGCGTAGCGAGGCGGCTGATCGGCGACTCGACCTCGACGTCGTCCAACTGTCCGTAGTACTTGAGGTAGGCGATCTGGCGGAGCGTGATCTGCTCTTTCTTGAACCCCTCGGAGAGCAGCTCGTCCATCAGCCCCTTCTCCAGCTCCTCCCAGGCGCCCGTCACGATCTGCGCCGTCTGCATCTTCGTCTCGTCGTCCGCGCCGGGGGGGACCATCGCGGAGACGCTCTTGTGCCGCCGGTGAGCGTAGTCCATGCAAGCGCCGCCCCAGGCCGAGAACGCCGCCGCGTAAGGCACGGTCGCGACGCCCTTCCACGGGTAGTCCTTGGCATATCCCGCCAGGTGCATCGGCCCGGCGCCGCCATATCCCATGAGAATGTAGTCGCGAATGTCGTACCCGAGCATCAGCGTTCGCACCAGATGCTCGCGCATCATGACGTTGACGAGGTTCACGCAGTGCTCGGCGGCGACGTAGGGGTCGAGCCCCAGCGGATCCGCCACTTCTTTCTTGAAGACGCTGAGCGCCTTCTCTTTGTTCACCTGCACGCGGCCGCCGAGGTAGTAGTCCTCGTTGATGATCCCAAGAAGCAAGTCACAGTCACCGATCGTCGGTACCTCGTTTCCGGACTCCTGGAACACGGGGCCGGGTGTGCCGCCCGCGCTGTCCGGGCCGAGCTTGATGCGGTGGCTGTCCGGATCCACCCGGATGTAAGTGCCCGTACCGGCGCCGATCGACTGGATGTCGATCATCGGTACGTTGACGTACATCTGCATGAACGGCGGCTCGCGGTTGATCGGCAGGACGCCGGACGTGATGCAACCGGCGTCGAAGCTGGTGCCGCCCATGTCCGAGCAGACCATGTTCTCGATGCCGATCGTCTTGCTGAGGTGTTTGCCGCCCATGACCCCCCCGACCGGGCCCGACATCACGGTCTCGAACAGGCGTGGGTAGCGGATGTTCGTGACGCCGCCGTAGCACAGCACGGTCTTGAGGGAATGCTTGTAACCGAGGCCCTTCAGCTTCTCCTCGACGGCGAGCAGCTGCTTTCGTGCCGGCTCGGTCGCGTACGCCTGGATCACCGTCGCGTTGGCGCGCGAGACCTCGCGGATCAGCGGCGCGACCTCATGTGAGATGACGATCGGGATGGTCTTCCCGGTCTCCTTCATCACCTTGCGGGCGATCTCCGCCGCCTGGGCCTCATGAGCGGGATTGATAAACGAGTTCAGGAAGACGATGGCAAGCGACTCGATGTCCTCTTCCAGCAGCTCCCGCACTCCCGCCTCGACTTCGTGCTCGTACAGCGGGATGACCGCTTGGCCGAAGAGATCGATACGCTCCGTGGCGCCGCGGGTGAGGCGGCGCGGGACCAGCGGCTCGCGGTGCTTTCGGTACTGCATATGCGTGATTTCGGACCACTCGTAACCGATGAACGACTGCGATCCGCGCCCCTGGACGATGATGTCCTCGAACCCTCGCGTCACCAGCAAACCGGTCTTCAGACCCGAAAGGTTGAGGAGCGTGTTGAGCATGCCGGTGCCGGTGTAAATCGCGGTCTCGGCGTTCTCGTTGATCTCCTTGCCATCGGTCAAGAGGTCGATGTCCCAGTAAGACAAACCGTCCTCATAAGACTCCATGAATCCAACGCTCTCGTCGTCTGGAGTAGTGGCCGCTTTTCCGATTACGAAACGGCCCTCTTCGTCGACGACTATGACATCTGTCATCGTGCCACCGGCGTCACAAGCCACAAGATATCGACTCATTGAAATTCTCCTGATTCGCTCGTAAGGCTTGCCATCGCTCCCCGCTAAGGCATCCTACGGCTGAGATGCGGCTCCCTATGTAACACGCGCACCAACACGAGTCAAGAAACGAGCCGTAGTCCGGGCGTTCTCGACGTCAGTCGCTGGAGCGGCGAAACAGCCGCCGGAAGAAGTTGACGATCCCGGACCCGATGGCACGGAAAACAACGGGGACGATGTTCACCGGCTCGCTGTTCTCAGGCTCATCCAGCGGCGCGCTGCCTTCCTCCGCTTCCAGTCGCTGCTTCGCGCAGTCGACGAACTTCAAGAACAGCTGGTGCGAAACTCCCTGGATCAGCCCCCGCCCTACCTGCGCGACGCGTCCCGTAAGCTCAACGCTGGCCTCGGCGACCACCTGCACGCGCCCGTCGTCCAGCGTGGTCAACTGGCTGGACATCGTACCTATAGCCGTTCCGCCGCCGGTCTCTTTACCTTCGGCGGTCATCGAGACGTGGCGAGCCGCCTCGTCGATGTCGACGAACTGAACGCGCCCGGCGTAGCTCGTCGTGACCGCACCGACCTTCACCTTGATTGTCCCCTCGAACGTGCGCTCATCGACGACCTCGCCAAGCTCGGCGCCGGGCATACACCGCGCGACCGCGTGCGGGTCCATCATGAACGCCCACACCGCCTCCATCGGCGCCTCGACCTCGAACGTCTCTTTGATGATCAGAGCCATGATTCTGAAACCTAGAGTATATCCGCGAGTCCACCGGAGGCTATAAGCCTACTGCGAACTCTCACGGCGTTGATTTCCTCCGTTGCTCCGGCGAAGATATATGCGCTCGCGGCGGACGCGACCATGGAGTGCCGCCACAACGCCTCATCCAACGGCACCCCATACCGAGAGGAGTGGCACATGCTCGCCTGTCTGAAGACTGGAATCGGGAAGACCGAAATGAAGGATATCCCGATCCCTGAGCCTGGACCCGGCCAGATGGTGGTCAAAATGTCGATGTCGACGATCTGCGGCTCGGACATGCACTTCCTCGACGAGATGCCGAACGAGGTTCTGGCGCCGATCTTCCCGGGTGTCGTCCTCGATCAAGGAATGCTACAGGGCCACGAAGCCGTCGGCACCGTCCACGCCGTGGGCAGCGCGGTGACGAACTTCCAGACCGGTGACCGCGTGATGTCGGCCTGCATCACCTCCTGTGGCAAGTGCAACGAATGCATGTACGGTAACTACGGCGTCTGTACCGGCGACGGCCCCTATGGCCGGCCGCTATTTGGATGCCAGGGGGAGTACTACCTGGTCCCGAACGCCGAGATCAGTGCGGTGAAGGTGCCGGAGGAGGTGTCTGACGAAGAAGCGATTCTCGCCTCGGACATTCTTTCGACCGGCCTTGGCGCGGTCGAACGCGGCGAGGCGGGCTACGGAGACGCAGTGGCGATCTTCGCGCAGGGGCCGGTTGGACTGTGCGCGACGCTCGGCGCCCGCATCAGAGGCTGTGGCCTCGTGATCGCGGTCGACACTATCCCGGAGCGGCTGGAGATCGCCAAGAAGTTCGGAGCCAACGTCGTGATCAATCCGAACGACGAGGATCCCGTAATGAAGATAATGGGCCTGACGAACGGCAACGGCGTCGACGTAGCGATTGAGGCAGTCGGGACCCAACCCACCTTCCAGGGTGCGACCCAGGTCGTCCGCCGCGGCGGCACGGTCTCTTCCGTGGGCATCTACAACACGACGCCCATGCTCCAAATGCCAACGCTCATCCCGTCGTTCACGCACAGGCGCATCGTCACCACGATCTGCCCGTCCGGACGCGAGCGCATGCGACGAATGCTGGACATGATCCGCTACGGATCGCTAGGGCTCGACCGGCTCTTCACACACCGGATGTCATTGTCGGAGTGCTCGAAAGCTTACGACCTGTTTCGGAGCAAGGAGGACGGCGTCCTCAAGATCGCGATCACGCCATGACAATTCAGACCGCCGAACCACGCGCCTACGAGATCGAGGGCCAGACCGTCACGATGCCCCTCGTCGTCGGACGCGCCGACATTGGCTTAGCGACTTACCTCGTCAACGCTTCGGCGGCGCGCGACCTGCTGCCGGGGCCAGAGCTGGACGTAGTCGAACTGCTGCCCGGCCGGGCCATGCTCACCATTTCGTGCGTCGACTACATCGAGAACGACCTCGGCCAGTACAACGAGATATCGCTCTCGTTCTTCGTCCGCGAGCGAGGCCAGAACCCGGCGATCCCTTACGTTGGATCGTTCGCTGACCTGGTCCGTGGCCGCCTGCCGACTTACATCTACCGGCTGCCTGTGACGACCACCCTCAGCCGCGAAGCGGGATGCCAGATCTGGGGCTTCCCGAAGGTGCTCAACGAGATCAGGTTCAGGACGAAGGGCGACCGCTATCAGTGCGCCTGGGACGCGGACGGAAAGAAGGTCTTCCGATTCTCCGTGCGGCGTGGCGGCGATCGCACAATGCCGGACTCGGAGCTGACAACGTACTCGTACATCGACGGCGTCCTCCACAGCACACGATTCGTTCAGGGCGTCGACCAGATGGGAATGCGTCTCGGCGGAGCGAAGATCGAACTCGGCGACCACCCGATCGCGGATGAGCTTCGCGCTCTCGGACTGCCAAAGGGCGCGCTGATGAGCATGTGGCTGGGCCGCATGCACGGAACGTTCGACGGGCCCGAGAAGGTCTGAGCGATGCCCGGAACCATCAGTAACGGCTTCGAGCCCGTTCGCGATGCGTTCGCTCAACAGATTGAGACAGGCGATGGCGTAGGTGGCGCCGTCGCCGTCTATCACCGTGGAAAGCTGGCGGTCGATCTCTGGGGTGGCATGGCGGATAGAGCCGCCGGCCACCCCTGGCAAGAGAACACGATGTGCGTCGTCTACTCGACGACGAAAGGCGCAACTTCAACCTGCCTTCACATGCTCGTCGACCGCGGCCAGCTCTCCTACGACGATCTCGTCGTTAAGCACTGGCCGGAGTTCGCGAAGCACGGCAAGGACAAGATCACCGTGCGGCACGTCCTCACCCACCAGGCTGGGATGCCACAACAACCGAAAGGGCTCGGTGATGAACAGACCCTCGTTTGGGACCGCATCGTTCGGGCGATGGAGAACCTGGAACCGATGTGGAAACCCGGCGAGAAGACCGGCTACCACGCGATCAACTTCGGCTGGCTCGCCGGCGAAATCATCCGCCGCATCGACGGCCGCACGGTCGGCGCCTTCCTCGGAGAGGAAGTCTGTAAGCCGCTTGGTCTGCGCGATCTGTACATCGGTCTGCCGGAGTCGGAAGAGGGTCGAGTCGCTCGTCTCGAGTCGCTGCTGAACGAAGACGCCGATGTACAGAGGATCGATCAGATGCTCGACATCGAAACGATCGCAGGTGACGCCGCTGGCCAGCGTATGGCTGACCCGGTCCAGTTCTACAATCGCCCGGAGACACACCGGGCGGAGCTGCCTGCCGCTGGCGGCATCGCGACGGCGCGCGACCTGGCGAGGCTCTACGCCTGCCTCGGGGCGGGCGGCACGCTGGACGGCGTGACGTTGATGCGGCCGGATACGATCGCGACCGCGACAGCGCAGCACACGTACGGCCCCGACGCCATCATCAACTTCCCGATGGGTTGGGCACTCGGCTACATGACAGGCGGCGCGACCAGCAGCTCTGGTCCTCGCGTCACCGCCTTCGGCCACGCCGGGTTCGGCGGCTCAAACGCCTTCGCCGACCCGGAGATCGAGATGTCGTTCGCCTACATCACGAATGGAATTTCGCTCGACCTGCTCGGATACACACGTGCCTTTGCCCTCTCCGCAGCCGCTCGCCAGTGTGTTGGGGCGCTCTAGCCTACTCTCGCACATCTAGCCAGCCCTAGCCCCCTGATCATGTCGCTACCAAATCTGTACGAGTGTATCCACGCTTTACCACACCCGGTCGGCATCGCGATCTTGCCTCGTACCCAGAAAATGCCAAACAAACTCCGGCTCGTTACAGGCTCGCGTACAGCGCATCGATCAGGCGTTGAGCACGCTCTGTCTGCCAGCGCTCGCCCGGCCGGTTCGTCAGGTAGCCCAAAGCAACGTCCGCGACGGGATCGGCGAAGCCCAGCGACCCGCCGTAACCCCAGTGACCGAAGGATTCGGGGTTCGGGCCGAAGGGCCGGGTCGGCTGCGCAAGCTGGAAACCGAGTCCGAAGCGTGTCGGCCGGCTCAGGACGATATCGTCTCCATCCGAGTGGATGCGCGTAGCCTCCGCCAGCAGCCCCTTCCCGACCCACGTTTCGCCGCCGGGTCCGCCGTGGAGAAGCGCATCATAGATTGCAGCCACTGCCCTGGCGGTGGCGTGCCCGTTCGTCGAAGGGATCTGCGCCAAGCGCCACCCCTCGGTGTTGACCGAACCCTGACCGCTGAGACCGCTCGGGTTGAAGTACGTGTGCCAGACCATGAGATCGTGCTCCTCATCACCCGTCGGAGGAAACGCCAGAGCCCACTGCTTGGGCTCGGTCAGTACTGGGTTCGGCGCCACGACCTCCGCGACGCGGGAATGCTCGGAGAGCGGGAGCCCCCAGTAGAAATCAGCGTCGAGCGGACCCGCGATCCACTCCCGCAACGCGGCGCCTACTTCACGGCCGGTGGCGCGACGGATCAGCTCGCCCACAAGGAAGCCGAAGGTGTTGCAGTGGTATCCGTGAGCCGAGTCCGGTTCCCAGAACGGCCGCTGCGCGGCAAGTTCCTCACACATGAGGTCCCAGTCCAGCATCGCAAGCTCTGGTAGCCGCCTGCGCACCGCCGGGAGCCCGCCCCGATGGGCGAGCAGCACACGTAGCGTGACGTCACCCTTGTCACCCGCCGCGAACTCCGGCCAGAGCTCGGAGACGGGCTTGTCCAGGTCGAGCACACCGCGCTCGACCAACATCAGAGTCAACGTCGCGAGGACGCCTTTTCCCACGGAATAAACGTTGACGATCGTATCTTCGTCCCACGGCAACGTCCGCGCTGCGTCCCGGAAGCCGCCCCAAAGGTCGACGACGGTCAGCCCGTCGATGCGAACGTGAACGGCGGCGCCGATCTCATCCTGGTCTCGGAAGTTAGAGTCGAAGGCGTCGTGCACGGCAGCGAATCGAGGATCGCACTCTCCCTGAGCTTGAGGATGATCGGACATGACGACGCCGGGTACATCTTACCGTTGCCCAGCAGCCGGGATGAGGCACGCACCATGTTAAACTGATCCACTACTGGGCGATCAGAAGGAGCTAACGGTGGGAATCATCATCGAAGAGGCCAAGTGCATAGGCTGTGGTCTCTGTGAGATCGCCTGCCCCTACGACGCCATCGACGTGCACATGAAAGCCAACGTCGATAACTCGAAGTGTACCGACTGCTCGATCTGCCTCGACTACTGCCCCACTGATTGCATCTCCCTCGAAGAGCCGCTGGCGGCGCGATCCGCCTTCCCGCCCGGTGAGGCGGCCTTCGATGTCGCGATCATAGGGAGCGGCGTCGGCGGACTCTGCACCGGCGCTCTGCTGGCGCGGCAGGGGTACAAGACGCTGGTGCTCGAACGGAACCCAACTGTCGGCGGACGCTACTCGTCCCTGAAGCACAAGGGCGTCACCTTCCCCACTGGTGGTTCGCTCATCACCAAGGGTGGGCCGCTTGAGGAAGTGTTCGCCGAAGTGGGGGCGGAGTTCGACCTGGCGACGCCGACCGTAAACCCGCGCTACTGGATTCGTGGCCGGGGCTGGATAGACCCCGGCGAGGGATCGAGCCAGCTACGGCGAACGCTGGCGCTCGTTTCCAACCAGGAAGAAGCAGACCGAGTGATGGGCTCAATGCGTGAGATCCTCGGCAGCCGTAACTTTCCGGACGGAACGATGGTGCAATGGATCGACTCGCTCACAGACAACCCCGACGTATCCGGCATCTTCAAGGCGATCACGGCCGCCGCGTTCGGCCCGGAAGACGTGCCGGCCGGCGACTTCTTCGGCCTATTGTCGGCGACGGCTGGACGCGGTATGGGCCTCGCCCGGCGAGGTGGACTGGGACTGATGCGCAGCCTCGCCAAGGTCATCGTCGAGTCCGGCGGTGAGGTCTGGAAACTCAGTACCGTGAAAAACGTCCTTCTCGAAGACGGGCAGGCCGTCGGCCTCGAGGTTGAGCGACGCGGCGCACCGTGGAAGGTGCAGGCGAATGTGGTCGTCAGCGACATCGGACCGAAGCAGACGATACGAATGCTCGGCGAAGAGACCCTCGACCCCAAGTACATCTCGTACGTGGACGAGCAAATACGGCCAATGGGCGGCATCACGGTACACCTCGTCAGCGATAAAAGTCTCGTCGACGGCTTTCCGGGCGTGATCTACGCCGTCGGCGCGCGGCGGCTCTGCATCTTCTTCGAAGCCAGCCGCATCGCTGACTGGGCCCCGCCCGGCAAGTACATCACCGAGATGTACCCGAAGGCTGACCCCGATCCCGGCGTTGCAGCCGACCTTGAGCTCCACGCGGAGGAGGCAGCCGCCGACCTGGACGACATCTTCCCGGGCTGGCGCGAGCACGCGGAGATGAACGTGATCTGTCTTCAGGGCGATTACCCCGGCAACCAGACGTGGACGGGGATGGGAGTCTCCGCGGAAACTCCCATCGCTAACCTCTTCATGGTTGGCGACGGCTGCCAGAGCAGCCTCGGCAACGCCGGCGGAACCGCGGCCGCGGAGTCCGCACAGAGAGCCGCAGCCCTGATTCGCGAGCGCTTTCCGGCCCCGTAGAAGCCTAGCCGATGCGGGCGCTCTGGCCGCCATCGACCGGAAGGATCACGCCCGTCACGAACTTCGCCTCATCGGAGGCCAAGTACAGCGCAGCGTAGGCGATGTCCCAGGCCGTCCCCATCTTCCCGCCAAGCGGCACCTGCGCGTCGCGTTGTTCGATGAGCTGATCCTTGGGGATGCCGCGGGCCACGGAAATACCTTCGATCGCCATCGGTGTGTTCATCAAGCCCGGCATGATCGCGTTCACACGGATCCCATAGCGGGCGTTGCCCATCGCGATCGAGTGGGTGAGAGCGTTGATCCCGGCCTTCGACGTTTTGTACGCGAGCATGCCGACCGAGCAGACGGCAGCGACAGACGATATGTTGATGATCGAACCGGAGCCCTGCTCTCGCATGACGGGAAGAGCGTACTTGCAGGTCAGGAACACGCTCTTGAGGTTAACGTCGAAGATCTGCTGCCAGACGTCCTCGGTGAGGTGAGTCGGGCCCGCGTCACCGCCGCCTATCCCGACGTTATTGTGGAGAACGTCGACCCGCCCGTAGGCGTCAACACAAGCCTTAATGAGCGCCTCGCATTCCGACTCGCGAGTGACGTCAGCCTCGAACGTAGTTGCGACGCCGCCCGCGTCCTCGATCATCGACTTCGTTTCGTTCGCGGAGTCCACGTCGCGATCGACGAGGAGAACCTTCGCCCCTTCCCGAGCGAAGACGATCGCCGTCGCGCGGCCGTTGCCGATGGTATCGCCCGGCGTCTGGCCTGCGCCGACTACGATCGCCGTTTTACCCTCTAGCCTCATTTCGGCAGCCCCTCGATTCCATCGTCGAGCTGAACGCCCAGCGAATTCAACGCCATCGAGACCGTGTGATACTGCCCGACCACAAAGATGAGGTCGATCATTTGCTGCGTGTCGTATCGCCCCGATAGCGCGTTCCAGGTCGCGTCGCTGATGAAGGAATCGTTGTGAAGCTCGTCCGCGGCGCGCAGCAGATCGGCGTCCGCGGAGGCCCAACCAGCGGCGTCCGGCCCTTCCTTTACACGATCGATCTCCTCGTCGGTCAGCCCCGCAGTCCTGCCGATAAGCACGTGCTGCCCCCACTCATAGCCGGACTGGCAGAGCCAGCCCGTTCGCAGTATCAACAGTTCTCGCTCGCGAGCCGGCAGCGTCGACTTAAAAAGGACGTGCGTCCCGAAGACGCCCCAACGCTTGAGCAGCTTCGGGTGGCGGGCCAGCGTCTTGTAGATGTTCAGAACGCGGTCGGTGCTTTCGAGCTGACCTTTCAGCTCGGCGAGATTTTCATCCCACTCTGACGCTTCGAGTGGGGGAATCCTGGGCTCGGAAAGTCTCATTCGGTAACCTCCTACACCAAAGTCGGCGATTCGATGCAATGCGAAGGCTATCACAGGCCGCCGAGACCGGCCTCAAGACGGCGATCTATGCTCGCCGCCCTAACGTATTCTATATTGCACGGAACTCATCTAGTTCGTTTGCCCTACTCCCCTCTTCTTCTCACCAACAGTTATGCTTATCAGTGGAGGTTCGCACATATGCTCTTCAGCCGTCACAAAAACAAGATGATCGAGCCAGACGATGCCCTGCCGGGGCGAGACGAACCGTCGTTCGCCGTACCGGAGGAGCACGCAGTCCTTGGGACGCCACTGAAGCCGCCGTTCCCGAAGGGCATCGAGACGGTGGTGTTCGCGCTCGGCTGCTTCTGGGGCGCGGAGCGCATCTACTGGCAGATTCCAGGCGTCTACACAACAGCGACCGGCTACAGCGGCGGCTTCACGAAGAACCCAACATACGACGAGGTCTGCTCCGGCCGTACTGGCCACGCCGAAGCCATCCTCGTGGCGTTCGACCCGTCTGAGGTCACCTACGAGGCGCTGCTGAAAACTTTCTTCGAGGAGCACGACCCTACGCAGGGAATGCGCCAGGGCAACGACGTCGGTACCCAATACCGCTCCGCCATCTACTACACCAACGACGAGCAACAGCGAATAACCGAGATGGCCCGCGACTCGTACAACGATGCCCTCCGCGACTCCGGCTTCGACCCGATCACCACGGATATCGAGCCTGCAGGGCCGTTCTACTACGCTGAAGAAGAACACCAGCAGTACCTGCACAAGGTTCCGAACGGCTACTGCGGACTGGCGGGCACCGGCGTGTCATGTTCGATCCCAACATCGAAAGCGGACGACGGACTGCCGCCCCTGGCCGCGAACGACGAGGAGTGGCGACGGCGGCTGTCAGCCGAACAGTACGAGGTGCTACGTCAATCCGGCACGGAACGCCCATTCACCGGCGAGTACACCGATACGGACGAAGACGGCATGTACCACTGCGGAGCGTGCGGGAACCCCCTCTTTGACAGCGGAACGAAGTACCACTCCGGTTGCGGCTGGCCGAGCTTCACGGAAGCTATCTCACCGGACGCGGTCGAACTAATCAAGGATTCCTCGCAAGGAATGGTCCGCACCGAAGTACGTTGCGCCCGTTGCGACTCGCACCTGGGTCACATCTTCGACGACGGTCCGAGCGACCGCGGCGGCCAGCGGTGGTGCATCAACAGCCTCTCGCTGGACTTCGACGAACGCTAGACCATACGCAGGAAGCAACGTTCCCTCTCGCAGGAGTAAGTTCAACCCATCCGACAGGTTCGTCGGAGCCTCCCGGTCCCCGGGGATGCGGCGAATTAGGTCGAGGGCGTTTATGATACGCCCATCACCGTCACCATCACGTTCACTGACGTGGTGCCGCGCGATCGCGGTGCAGCGGGCACTTCAACCCGCTCAGACATGCCGGAAAAAACACCACTAAAGGAGATAAGCGATGGCAAAGCGAATTTTGGTAACGGGAGCGGCGACGGGGTTCGGAAGGGGGACAGCGCTGGCGCTGGCGAAGCGCGGGCACACCGTCATTGCGGGCGTGCAGATTGCGCCGCAGGTGACGGAGTTGATGAACGTCGCGGCTGAGGCCGGGGTGCAGATGAAGATCCAGGTACTCGACATCACGAACGAGAGCGACCGGCAGGCGGCGTTCGCGAACGAGGTGGACGTGCTAATCAACAACGCCGGGGTGATGCAGACGGGGCCGGTGGCGGAGATCCCGATGGAGAACGTGCGCCTGAACTTCGAAACGAATGTGTTCGGGACGCTGGCGCTCACGCAAGGGTTCGCGCGGCAGATGGTGAAGCGAGGGTCTGGGAAAATCGTGATGGTGACGTCGATGGGCGGGCTGGTCACGGTGCCGTTCGCGAGTGTGTACTGCGCGACGAAGCACGCGCTAGAGGCGCTAGCGGAAGGGTTGAAGACGGAGCTCGCGGGTACGGGTGTGGAGGTCTGCACGGTGAACCCGGGCGTGTACGGCACTGGGTTCAACGATCGCGGCGCGGAGACGATGATGCGCTGGTTCGACATGGCGAACTCGCTGACGCGGCCAGAGGTGCTGGCGGCGGCAGCGACAGGACTGGCGAGCCAGCTCGACCCCCAGTCGATGATCGATGCGTTCGTGCGGATCGCGGAGGAGGATAATTCGAAGTTCCGGAATGTAGTGCCAGACGAGACGGCACAGTGGATCAAGGGACTCCAGGCAAAGACGTGGGAGGCCGGGAAGGACGATGCGATCTGGACTTCACCGCCGACAGGGTGAGCGGCGAATTCGCGCGGCATAGCGAAGGTTGGATGACGCCAAGGTAGGGACTCGACACCGCGAACTAGTCTCTCGGCCCCCGGCATGAGGCGCTATGCAAGCCCAGCCCGTTCCTCCTCGTAGTTCGCGTAAGACGCCTTCAACACCGCGCTGTTCAGCAGAGTGGTGGCGACGAGCCGCTCGCTCTTCGCCTCGCGCACCGAGGTTCGAACCCACGAGGACTCTGCACGCCGGCTCTCGCTCAGCGCAACGACTTCCCGTTCGAGCAGGTACTCGTCGCCGACGAATAGGGGACCGTCAAGCAGCCGGATCTCCTGGTTCGCAAAGAGTCCCACCACTGGTTGCCGCACCGGGAACCGCGCCTGAGCGGACGAGTACTGGGTGAGCACACTGATCATCTCGAAAGGAACGATCGGCCGGCCCCAGGGCGACGCGGCGCCACCCTCCTTCGTGTAGTACTGGCAGGACTCGGTGATGACCGCGAGCTTCTCCTCGAGGGTGAAGGGGTACAGCTTCCCCATGTGCTGATCGAAGCCCATCTGGACGCGCTCGACCTCGGCCCCCTTCGCTCCGATCTTCATGTCGCGCAAGATCACCAGTTGATCGGCAGGTCGCAGCCGCGCCAGAAGCGCGTCAAGCTCGGTCTCAGGATGATCGGGGCCGATCGAGAGAGTGGCGGAAAGAACGGGGGTGCCGTCGCGCTTTTGCATACCGGCCCGCGCCCGGTTGTCGCCGTCCGGGTCCTGCTCCGCCCAGGCTTGGACCTCATCTCCTTCGACGCACGCGTTCTGGTAGTGCGCCGAGATGCAGCCGCGCTCGTGCCAGGCATCGCCGAAAAGCTCATGGCCGAGCGGAACCAGTTGGCTGAAGTGCGTCGGTCCCTCGATCGCTCCGCCCGTGAAGCCGGCCTTTCGCGCCGTTTCCTCGTCATGGATAGAGGCGCGCCCACCGATGTCCTGCTCGGCTAGCATCTGCACGGGCTTTCGCCACGGCCCCACGATGCGAGGCTCCGGTTCGCTGACAAGGGTCAGCTCAGTATCGAAGAGGTCGGACTGTGAACGATTCACGGTAGAGGTCCCTCCTAATGTCCTGACACGAGCGTCCAGTCGCGGCTATCCGTGCCCGAGTACCTTATGGGGCACGTATGGCTCTTCCAGCGTGCGAATCTCCTCACCTGACAGCTTAATGTCCGCCGCCGCAATCGCCTCATCGAGCTGATACATCTTACTTGCACCGACGATCGGCGAGCTGATGCCGGGCTTGTGCAACATCCATGCCAGGGCGACTTGCGCCGGTTTTACTCCGCGCTCGTCAGCGACTGTTGTCGCCGCCTTCAAGACGGCGAAGTCGCCTTCCGAGTAGTACATCTGGTGAGCGAAAGCGTCGCTCTTCGAGCGAGCAGTCTCACCCGAACGGTCCGGCGACCGGTTTCCGGCGAGGAATCCGCGCGCCAGCGGGCTCCAGGGGATGACGCCCACTCCCCGATCGATGCACAGCGGAATCATCTCTCGCTCTTCCTCGCGATAAACAAGGTTGTAATGGTTCTGCATCGAGACGAACCGTGACCAGCCGTGCTGGTCCGAGGTGTGCAGCGCCTTGGCGAACTGCCAGGCGTACATGCTAGAGGCGCCGATGTAGCGAACTTTCCCCGCTCGAACCAGGTCGTTCAGCGCTTCCAAAGTTTCTTCGATCGGAGTCTCAGCGTCCCAGCGGTGGATCTGGTAGAGGTCGACGTAGTCGGTCTCCAACCGGCGCAGAGAGTTGTCGATCGAGTCGAAGATGTGCTTCCGCGAGAGGCCCCGCTCGTTCGGCCCGCCGCCCATTGGGCTGCAGACCTTGGTGGCGATGACGACGTCCTCACGCTTTGCGTACTCCTTGAGGGCGCGTCCGGTGACTTCCTCGGACGCTCCTAGCGAGTAGACATCTGCTGTGTCAAAGAAGTTGATGCCGGCATCCAGCGCGCGTTTGTAGAACGGCTTGGCGTCTTCCTCGTTCAGCACCCAGTCCCGCCACTGACTGCTGCCGTAAGTCATGGTGCCGAGACAGATTCGCGAAACGCGAAGCCCGGTCTGACCGAGTCGAACGTATTGCATGCGACCTCCTAAGTCGAACAGTGAGGACGATTGTAGCGCGCCGCGACCGGACTAGAAATACTCGTCCGAGCCGAGGTCGATCGCCTGGCGGCTGTGACGCTTCATCTGCGTTGTGAACATCTCGTCACCACGTTCGGTCCGCTGTACCATCATGGAGGCGACAACCATCATAAAGATACCTGTGAAGACGCCCCGCCTGTAGTCCTCCCAGCAGCGATCCCAATCGTAGTCTTCGATCCCGTTTTTACCCAGTTCAGCGTGATACTCGGCGACGATTCCTCGTTCGACGGCCCGACGATCCTCCGGAATCAACCCCGATCCCATGAAATAGGCGACATCCGTCATCGGGCTGCCGAACGTGATGCTCTGCCAGTCGACAGCGGTCACTCGCGGCAGGGACCCAGTCGAGTCGATCAACAGATTGTCCAGCCTGTAGTCGACGTGCGTCAGCGAAAAAGGATCGCCAAGGACCTGGAACGGCGGGCCGGACGATCCAGCTACGCTCTCGATGATGTTGATCTCGTCAGCGGCAAGCCGTGCACCGTAGCGAGCGAGGAAGCCCGGCAGCTGGGCCTTGTAGAGGCTGCGGGTCACCTGCGCAGTCGCCTCGTTTGGTTCTCCGAGCCAGGAAATACCGCGCAGGTCCGCGCCGCGCCAGCTCGGTGCATGCAGTCCTACGAGTTCCAGCACCGCCGCTCGCGCTACGTCAGGAGAACAGCCAGCGATCTGATCGCCCTGCTCGGCCGGAGCAAGGTCTTCCAATAGCAGCACGAACTCGGGCCCCACGCCCTCGATCTCCGCGTAGTAGCAACGAGGCGTAGAGATCGTGACACGCGACTGTAGTTGTTGGTAGAAGGAAACTTCCTTGATGTAGGTCTGCAGCGCCACTCCCGCCTGGCGGCTTTGCGGATCATCGGAAGGGAACTTGCCAACGAGGCTCTGAGGAGTCTTCGCATCCCCACCAACGACATCCAACTCATAGCGGATGCACTTGCCCAGCTGGCCGGTTCCGATCGCCGTGCTAGAGAAGCTTTTCACTTCGACGCCATCGTGGCCGGCCTCCCGCAAGCGTTCGGCCAACCAGCGTGGCGTGATGTCGTCCGCTGTCGGCAGGTCAGCCATCGGATCTAGCGGACGACACCAGTCTACTGACTCTCGAGCGCCTCTCCCACGACGCCGAATAGCACGTCGAGTTGGTCTTCCTCGAAGACGAGCGCCGGCGCCAAGGCGATCGTGTCGCCGGTGATGCGAATGAGAACGCCGGCTTCGAAGCAGCGGCGGAAGATCGCCTGCGCCCGCTCGCCTAGACGGCCATCGATCGGGTCCAGCTCGATCGCACCCATCAGACCGAGGTTGCGAACATCAATGACGTGAGGCGCCGATGCCAGTGAGTGGAGTTTGTCCTCGAACGCCGGTGCCAGAGCGGCCGCACGTTCCCAAAGCCGCTCGGACTCGTGGATGGATAGCGTCGCCAGACCGGCGGCGCATGCCAGCGGGTGGCCTGAATAGGTGTACCCATGAGGCAGCTCGATACCGTCGCCCGCGGCCACAACAGTGTCGTAGATGCCGCCGCGCAAGAGGGTCGCGGCCATCGGGACAGAGCCGTTCGTAAGGCCCTTGGCGATCGTCATCATGTCCGGCCGCAGGCCGAAACGCTCGGCTGCGAACCTGGCCCCGAGGCGGCCAAACCCGGTGATGACCTCGTCAAAGATGAGGAGTATCCCGTGCTCCTTGCAGATCGCTGCCAGACGTTCGAGGTACCCAACCGGAGGGACCAGCACGCCGGCTGCACCCGAGACGGGCTCTACAATCACCGCCGCGATCCGTGATTCGCCATGCTCGGAGATCACCGTTTCGAGTCCGTCTGCGAGTTCGGCGCCATGTTGCGGCTGGCCCCGGCTGAAACGGTTCACTTCCAGACCGTGAGTCGTCGGCAGATGCGCTACGTCCGGCACCAACGGTGTAAACGCAACTTTGTGCGGATCTAGGCCACCCACGGCCGTGCCGCCAAAGCCGGCGCCGTGATAGCCGCGCTCTCGCCCGACCAAGACCGTTCGGTCGGGTTCACCATTCGCACGGTGATAGGCACGCGCGATCTTCAACGCCGTATCGACGGCCTCGGAACCGGAGTTCGAGAAGAAGACGTTTTCGATGTGATCCGGCGCGAACGAGCGCAGCCGCTCTGCGAATTCGAAGGCGATCGGGTGGCCCATCTGGAACGAAGGAGCGTAGTCCATCTCTGCGGCCTGGCGGGAGATGGCCTCGACGATCTCAGGGCGGCAGTGGCCGGCGTTGACACACCAGAGTCCGGAAACACCATCAAGAATGCGGCGGCCTTCCGGCGTCTCGTAGTAGACACCACTGGCCTTCGCTAGCATCCGTGGATCGGACTTGTAGGCGGCGTTAGCGGTAAAGGGCATCCACCAGGGTTCGAGCGCGATGTCTGTCTGCGCTTGCGTCATGATCCGTCCCTCCGTAGGCAAGAGTACCGTCATGATAACGCTTCCCACCGCTCGTCATATACAAAGAAGCGCTGGATTCGATTGGCGCTTGCCGCCCCGCAGCGGCAGAATGTGCACATAGCCCGTCGACTAAGCCCAACCTGAGTAGCGCCGATGACCATTCAATCCGCGAACAGATGCAAGTGGTGGGGCTGGGGCAAGGACAGCGAATCCTTCCACCTCCCGGATCCAGACCAGTTCTGGGCCTACATCCGCGACCGCCTCGGCGAGACCAAACCGTCTCCCCGCCTCGACTCGCTGTCAAACGTCGACGTGCGGCCGTCCCAACTCTCGGCTGACGACCTCAAAGAACTGACGCGTGTCTGCGAGCCAGGGGGCGTCTCCACCGACAACACGGAGCGTGCGATATTTAGCCTTGGCAAGGGATACAAAGACCTCGTTCAGATGCGCCGGGGACTGATCCCCAATCCGACGGACGCCGTCGTCCGCCCCGAATCTGAGGCACAGCTTCTCGAACTGCTGCGCGTCGCCGCCCAGCGCCAGCTCGCCGTCATCCCCTTTGGCGGCGGCACCTCCGTCGTCGGCGGTGTCGAGCCGACCGGCGAGCGCAAGACCATCACCCTCGACATGTCCGGCCTGAGCCGCCCCATCGAGATCAACCGCGAGTCCGCGACCGCTGTGGTGCAGGCCGGCATCATGGGCCCCGACCTTGAGCGTTACATCCGGCCAGCCGGTTTCACGCTCGGGCATTTCCCCCAGTCGTTCATGCACTCCACCGTCGGCGGCTGGATCGCCACCCGCTCCGCCGGCCAGAACTCCACCAAGTACGGCGCCATCGAAAAGCATGTCCAATCGGTCCGCCTCGCTCATCCGGAGGGAATCCTGTCCACACCCGAGGTCCCGGCGGCCGCGGCGGGTCCCGACCTCGTGCAGATGATCACGGGATCGGAGGGCGCCCTCGGCGTCATCACCCAGGCCGTCCTCCGGCTCTCGGCCCGGCCCAAGGTGCGGGACTACCGGGGCTACCTCTTTCGTTCGTTCGCCGACGGCGTCCAAGCCGCCCGTGAGATTATCCAGGCGGACATCGCCCCGGCCCTTCTTCGTCTCTCGGACGAACACGAAACTGAATCCAGCCTCGCCCTACGCGCAACTCCTAAAGGCACGGCGGCCGCGATCGAGCGGGTTGGCCGGTGGTATCTCGGCCGCAAGGGACTCGACCTACAGACCGGCGCAATCATGATCCTCGGCTTCGAAGGCAGTGAGTCCGCCGTTCGCCACGAGAGGGCGGTCGCTGCGAAGGTTCTCAAGCGGCACGGAGCCGCGTCGCTCGGCAGTGGCGCAGGCCGTGCCTGGAGACGTGGACGTTTCAGCGCCCCGCACCTCCGCGACATGGTGCTCGACCGTGGAATCATGATCGACACTCTCGAGACCTCCACTACCTGGGATCGATACCTCGACCTCCACGCAACGGTTCACGACGCCTTGCGCGACGCTTTGGGAGAGCGCTCCGTTGTGATGGCCCACCTCTCCCACTCGTACACCGACGGCGGCTCCATCTACTACACCTTCCTCGCCCCTCAGGAAGAAGGCGACGAGATCGAGCAGTGGGAGCGCGTCAAGGCCGCCGCCACCACCGCCATCGTCAGTAACGGCGGCGCCCTCAGCCACCACCACAGCATCGGAAGCGAGCATCGCGCCTGGATCCGAGACTACCTCGGCGAAGAAGGCGCTCGCTGGCTCTCCACGATCAAGCGCTCCCTCGACCCTGACAACATCCTTAACCCCGGCAAGCTCGTGCCGGAACCTGACGACACAGCCGCCAAGTGACGGCGTCACCTCAGCGCGCCGATCGCGGCTCGATCATCGACCGCCTCCGCGGCGAGACGTTCGACCTAGCCATCATCGGCGGCGGTATCACTGGCGCCTGGATCGCCCGCGACGCTGTCCTGCGCGGCCTCTCCGTGGCCCTCGTCGAGAAGGGCGACTTCGCCTCCGGTACCAGCAGCCGTTCCGCTCGCTTCGTTCACGGCGGCCTGCGCTACCTCCGTCACCGTCATGTAGGCCTTGTGCGTGAGGGTCTCCGCGAGCGGGGCCTGCTCCTTCGTCTCGCGCCCCATCTTGTCCGTCCATTCCCCTTCGTCTTGCCCGTGTACGAGGGCGATCGCACCCCCCGATTCCTGCTTCGGATCGGCCTCACCGGCTACGACCTCCTCGCCGGTACGATGGGCCTCGGCCGCCATCGTTCCCTTTCGAAACAGCAGCTCATGAAAGAAGTGCCGGCGCTGGCCAGCACCGACCTTCGTGGCGGCTTCTCATTCTTCGACGCAATCACCAACGACTCGCGCCTCACCTTGTCCGTTATGCTCTCCGCAATCGAGCGCGGCGCCGCTGCCGCCAACTATGTCGAGGCTGTCTCGTGGGAGAAGACGGGCGGACGCGTCACTGCCGTGAACTGTCGAGACAGCCTGGCCGGTGACGAGTTCACGGTTCGCGCTCGGGTGGTCATCGGCGCGGCTGGCCCATGGACCGACGACCTGCGCGCCCTCGGCGGCGGCTCCGCCGTCCTTCGGCCAACGAAGGGCATCCACATTGTTGTGCCGCGCGATCGCCTCCACACCGACTCAATCGTCACCTTCTTCTGGGAGGACCGGCCGCTCTATGCGGTCCCCGCCGGAAACTACACCTACGTCGGTGCGACAGACACGGACTGGTCGGGCGATCCCGACGGCGCCACCGCTGCAGCGGACGACGTCTCCTACACGATCGACGCCGTAAACGCTAACTTCGAGACCAAACTCACAGCTGCCGATGTCACCGCCACCTGGGCGGGCGTCCGCCCTCTGATCGCGGAGGAAGGAGCACCATCCCCCTCCGACGTGGCACGCGACTACGAGATCTTTGACGGCCCCGCAGGCGTCTACACGATCTGCGGCGGCAAGCTCACCAGCGCCCGCTCCATGGCCGAGGACATGCTCGATCGTGTGATAGAGAAGGAAGTAGAAGCCTTCGCTACGAAGCCAGGCCGCTGCCGCACGCGACGCGCGCCACTACCTGGCGCGGTTGCTGACTTTGCCCGATACCGAGAGCAGGCGGCGTCCGACCTTGTCCAGGGCTGGGACCTCACGGCAACGTCAGCAAAACACTTGGTCGACACCTTCGGCGCCCGCCACACCAGGGTGCTCGGCCACGCCGCTCGTGACGCCGGTCTCCTCGCCCACGTCGTCGGCGGCTCGGACGAGCTTCTCGCCCAGGTAGCTTACGCCGCATCCGACGAGATGGCTGTCACCCTCGAAGACGTAATGCGCCGCCGCAGCGACCTTATGCTCTTCGGCCCGCCCGGCGACGTATCAGCTGCCGCTTCGGTGGCAACCGTGTTGGCCTCTTCGCTTGGCTGGGACGACACTGAGAAGAAGCGGCAAATCGCCGCCCACGACGATGCGGTCTCTCGCATGATGTCATTCGCCAGGCCCGTCCGTGAAACGGCACTCCGGGACAGTTGACAGCCTCGCTCCTCCTGATCGTCAACCCTCATTCCTCCAAGAAGGCCACCGGGCGTAACTGGCCGAAGTTTGAACCCGCACTCCGCCGTATACTCCCGCCGTTCAATGTCGCTCGCACGAAGCACGCTGGCGACGCGATCGACCTCGCCGCAGAGGCGGCCGATCGCTACGAGACGATCGCAGCCGTCGGCGGCGACGGCACCATCAGCGAGGTCGCCAACGGTATCCTCAACTCCGGCTGCCAGACCGCACTCGGCATCATCCCGCGCGGAACCGGCAGCGACCTCGTGCGCACGCTGAGCATCTCGCACAAACTGGGCGGCGCCGCAAGGATACTCGCTCGCGGTCACCGTCGCACCATCGATGTCGGCCGCGCAACGTTCCTCGACCCCGCTGGCGAGGAGCGGTCCCGCTGGTTCATCAACGCCGCCGAAGTCGGCTTCGGCGCGATGGTCTCGGACGCCGTCAACCAGCCGGGACGATGGCTGCCGGGACCGGCTGCGTTCATGTGGGCCATCATCAAGACGCTGTTTCGCTTCAAACCGTCGGACGTCACTATCACCATCGACTCCTCCAGCCCCCGCACCATCCTCCTCAACAACGCCTGGGCTGCCAACGGCTGCTACTCCGGCGGTGGCATACGTTCGGCCCCGCGCGCCCTCATGGACGACGGCCTGCTCGATTTCGTCGTCGCCGAGCACGCCTCGCTTCTCGTCAGGCTCTCCGGCCTGCCCAAGTTTCGAAGCGGCAAGTTCACCGAGATGCGCCACGTCCAATACTCTCAGGCGAAGACCGCAACCTTCACCGCGGAAACGCCCCAGCTCGTAGAACTCGACGGCGACGTCGTCGGCACCACACCTGTTCGCTTTGAGGTCGTCCCTGCGGGTCTCACGGTCGTTGCACCTTAAACCGACCGTTTAACCCCACCCGATCCCCCGGTGTCCGGCACACTAACGACGTCGGCCAGCCCGCTGATGCTCTCAAGCTGGAGCATAACCTTCGGCCCCCTCCAACAATGGTCATATGGGCGCCTGCGCCATGGCTTGTCCCCTATAATCCAATGGGATCATGTATAAGGTTGATCGGGAAACGTTTGAAGGCCTTGTAACCTCCGCGGTCGTAGATCTGCCTGACACGTTTCGCGACCGCGTCGCCAACCTCGACTTCGTTGTAGAAGATCTGGCGAGCAGGGACGATTACGCACGAGTGGGCGTCTCGGGCGGGACGCTGCTCGGTGTCTACCGCGGCATCCCGCTAACCCGGAGGGGCCGCGGCTACCATATGGCCCTCCCCGACCGGATCGTCATTTTTCAACAGCCGATCCAGAGCCTGGCCCGAAGCGCGGCCGACCTGTCCGAACGTGTGAGTCACGTCGTCCGACACGAGATTGCACACTACTTTGGTATCAGCGACGAACGGCTGCGGGAGATCGACGCGTACTAAGTAGCGTCTTCTCTCACGGCATCGACAACCGATGGCCTAGACACTCTTCGACCTCGGCGGGATCATCACACCGACGCAGTCAACCCCTAGTGCAGGTCCATTACCAGGTCGATTTCAGGCGGCATCGTTCGGCTGACCAGAGAAGTACCACCGGACGGCGGCACGACTTCGACCGTGAAGGTCTCATTCGTGAGCAGGGATGCGCCCGCCGGAATCGCGACCGTGATCTGGAACAGCTCGCCGACCTCGATGAGGTTATCGCCATCGCCCAGGATCTCGAGCGCTACGAAAGCTAGGTCCGGGACTCGGATCTGTTTGTCGATGTAGTTCATGACCGTCGTGTTGGTCGTAGCGGCCGGGTCGATGCTGACCGGCGCGCCCGCCGCGGCGCTGCCGAGATTGAAGACGATCGTGTCAGGGCCGACGCTATCGATCACGCCATCTGCGTTGACGTCCGTAACGGTGAGAGCGCCGCGGACCTCCAGGTTTCCACGGGCCTTGTCCAGGCCAGCGAATACCGCCTCTTTTCCGCGGTCCGCGCTGAACAGACCGGTGCTGAGGACCACGAAAGCGAACACCGATGCCACGATGACGAACGCAATCAGGATGATCGCGGTCTCGAGACCGGTGATGCCGTCCTCTTTCTTGTGCAGGCTGGCAAGCAGACGCGTGATTTTTGACATGCTATCCTCCGTGGCCCTCCCCGACCGGAGGCCTGATTCATCTGTGTTTCGTAGAATCTGTCCCGACCCAGACTGACCTACTCTCAGGCCGTTCCCCCCTTGGACTGGTTGTCGGGATAAACGTGTTGCCTAAAACACACTAATCGCACACCTATAACCTGTCCAGCGATATCCAGTTAAGGGTCGGTTCATTCACCAACGGTTCACCGTGTGGCTGATCGGCTCTAGGGACAGGCGTTCATCCTCAAACACGAGAAACCGTTTTCTGAGAGCGGCACCCCCACTCCCGTTCCTCTTGCCGGTCTGACGATTACCTCAGGCATCGTTTTCTGGGATCGACGCTCATCGGGGTTGGTCGTCGCGAAACCTCGTCGGAGCAGTCTCGCCGGTGCTTCCGGATGTGGAGCATTCTGGCGCAGGGTGGCCGTATGAAAGTAGGATTCGGCGAGATGATGGCTCAGAAGCCCGCAGCTTGAGCAGAACGGCTAGCAACACTGGGTTAGCCCGATACCCCCACCGAGGATGACCGCGCCGACCGCTACGCGCAGGCTGAGGTCTGTTGCCGGTTAGCCCCGAGACTGGCCGATGAAAATCAGGAACTCAGGATTGCGGCTGCCTCGCGACGACCGGTCGCGAATACGTAGGGATGTCTGGTAGGCCCGGTGGGATTCGAACCCACGACTCCCGGATTAAAAGTCCGCCAGTCGTGAGCTGCTCACTGCGGGCCTTGCCAGATACGGAGAGCGCCTCCCGGAGAGGCTATCGAGCGCCGAATCCTCTCGTCGCGTACCCGATACTTGCTGACGAGGGGATTCTATCCTGACCTGCGGGCAGCTGCAATGAGACTGCGCCCTCTGCTTGGGAAGCAGATGCTCTACCACTGAGCTACTCCCGCTCGATTTCGTACCTATCTACAAATGAGCATTCGAGCACCGGACTGGTATTCGGGGAGTCAAAGAAACGGCCACTTTGGCGACTTGCATTAGATAGGGAAGCAACGTGGAGGGCCCGGTGGGATTCGAACCCACGACTCCCGGATTAAAAGTCACACTTGCAGGACCAGAACCATCCGCGGCGGCGAGAAGCTAGGGACATTGGCTCGGCACAGGGTTGCTGTAGGTTCATTGACGTTCTGCCAACGCCCGGCTCCCTAACTGCTGCCCTCCTAACATCCGAGCAGGCGGTCGTGGGTTGCCCTGGCGAGACTCGGCGATAAGGCTACCGGATGAGTCTAGTCCTCGGCCGCCGCCGTCACCGCGTCGACGAAGATGTCCGCACGCCAGTCGGGCGTGAAGTCGTCTTCCAGGTTCCGGCGGGCGACCGACAAGTAGACGCCAACGAGGTCGCGCTCCGGGTCGGCCCAGAAGTAGATGCCACCGTATCCGCTGTGACTGAACGACGAAGGGCTCGCCAGTCCGCCGTTAAAGTAAGGCGTGACCGTGTCGAGGAACGGGAAGAGGCCGTATCCGTATCCGCCGGCGATCATGCTCATCGTCATCGGCTTGCCGTCCGGTCCCAAAAGCTCCCCGATCACGGGAACGCCCTCGGGGACCTGATTCCGCCGCATCGCCTGAACGGACGCGCCGCTGAGGACACGCTGGCCGTCGTAGGTCCCGCCGTTGAGCAGCATCTGGGCGAAGACCGCGATGTCGCGCGCGCTCGCGTGCAACCCGCTGGCGCCTGAGGGCGTTCCCTCGAACTGTTCGGAGTCGAAGCCTGGGTTAAGCGGCCCCAGGTTCTCCGAGCCGGGCATCCCCTCGCCACGCCGGACCTTGCGCTCCCTGTGCTCGGGCGGCAGCACGTAGCTCGAATCTGCCATGCCGAGCGGCTCGAATATGCGCTCCCGGGCAAAGCGCTCGATCGGTGTACCGCTGACCCGTCTCGTCAGATCGGCGAGAAGCTCATAGTTGATGTTGCAATACTGCATCGCCTCGCCCGGACCGCAGGCGAGAGGGAGCGTGCGCATGAGACTGGCAAGGCCCGCGTGGAACGGGTGCTGGCCCGGCTCGAGGGCCGGCATCTCGCCTCCCTCCTTGAGGAGACGCTCAATCTCTGTCTGGGCATCGATGTTTCTCCAGCCGGAGAGATGCGTCAGCAGGTGATGGACGAGCACCTCTTCCGTGCCCTCCGCGGAGATCTCCGGAAAGTAATCGCGTATCGGCCGCATGAGGCCCACGCGACCGTCTTCGACGAGGCACATGGTCGCAGCCGCCGTGACCGGCTTGGTCACCGAAGCGAGGGGGAAGATGGCGTCGAGTGGCAGTAGCGGTGACTCGGGCTCCGGCGATAACGTGCCGAACGCCTCGTGAAGGACTATGAGCCCCCGGCGCGCGACCAGCACGACCAGCGCATGGTGAGTACCGTCTTCCACCCAGCTCCGGGCCAGCTCCTTGACGTGCTGGACCCTCGCTGGAGACATTCCGGCTTCTTCTGGCGTTCCCGGTCTGAGATTCATCTCTGGCCTCCCTTCTTATCTTCGGACTGCGCGGCACTCAATGTCGAGACTACCACGGGGTTCGATAGGAAACCGTTCTGGAGCTGTGCATCGGGGATCGTATCAGCCAGTGCTCGGAGTACAGCCGCTGCCTCCTTATAGCTCCCTGCAGCGGCATCCGCGTTACCAAGCGCCGAATAGGCATCTCCCCTTGTCCGCTGAACCCGCCAAAGGATCCGTCGGTAGTTCATGTCCGTCGCGAGCGTTAGCGCTTCGTCCAGCAGCAGCAGAGCTTCAGCAGGCTGGCCGAGCTTGATGAGCGCCCGCGCCTTCAGCTCGAGCGCCGGGGCATAGTCGCGCCCTCGCCCGCGGGTCTCTGATCCCGCCACAAGCCTCTCCGCCTCCACGAGCGCATCCGCCGCAGCCCCTCGCGCCAGCAGGGCCTCCGCCACGGTATCAGCGCCAGGAACGGCACCCGCTGCCTCCATGAAGGTGAGCAAGGAGTGGGTCCCGGCCGCTGCCTCGATCTCGGGCCGCAGGATCTCCGCTGTACGGCCGTGGAGGCGGCCCATCTCGGCCAGCGATCTTGCCAGGATCGTCTGCGCCCAGCCGACCATCCAGGGGCGGCTCAGGATTCGCGCTTCTTCGATGACCGACCGTGCCGCCTGCTCGGCCCGTTCGAATGCCATGAGTTCCAGCAGGTACGCGGCGATAGCGAGGTCGCGCTGGGCGCGGCCGAAGGGGTGAGCTTCATCTGCGACTTCTCGCTGGAAGGAGTCCCACGCCTCGCCGAAATGCCCCAGGTCGAGGAGAGCGAGGCCCTTGATGGAAGCGTACTGCACCGGTTCCGTGCCTATTCGCCCGGCCAGCTGAATGCCCGACTCACAGCACTCGATGCAGCGATCGAACTTCCCCCGCCCGTAGTAGAGCCACATGAGATGGAAGAGGTGCTCGTTGAGGCGCACGAGCTGGTGCTTGGATTCGAGCGCCGCACGAATTACCTCGGCTTCTCTTTCCGCCTCGACCGGCGGCATGAACCTCAGCGCAACCCGCTTGGCATCGAGGATGATCTCCTCGTCGCCGATCTCCTCTCCTAACGCTGCAGCCTCCTGGAGGTTTGCCCTGGCCTTGTCCCAGTATCCCGACCAGAAGTCAGCAAAGCGGTGGGTGGGAATGAGCGACCAGGCCATGCTCGCCTTGTCCCCGAGCTCCCGGGCGAGGGCATAGGCACGCTCCAGAGCTTCCCGCGCGCGGTCAAGCACCGCGGGATCGTCGAGCGCCATCGTGTAGTAGGCCGAACCGATGTCCAGCAGCGCCTCAAGCTCGCGCGCCTTGTCGCCGTCCTCCCGAGCAGCCTCGAGCAGTGCTTCCAGGTCGCGAGCTGCTTCGCGCCCTCGGAACAGACCGAGCAAGAGCTTTGCCCGCTGCTGCAGGAGCCGCCGGTGCTGCGGCGCGGGCGGCTCCATGCCCAACGCCCGATGAAAGTACTCGAGGGCCTCCGTGTTTGCGTACCCGCCCGCGGCCTTTTCACCCGCCCGCGTTAGGTACTCAACGGCCCGGTCCTTATCTCCTGCAAGGGATAGCTGGTAGGCCAGATCTGCTACGTGTTCTTCGAGCGAGTCCGCATATAGCTGCTCGATCGTCTCCGCCACCCGCAGATGCAATCGCTGTCGCCGGGGGAAGGAGAGCCCGGCAAGAAGAGTCTGGCGGATCTGCTCGTGCCAGAAGGCGAAGTGGGCGGCCGCTCCTTCCCTGGACCGGATGAGGTGGGCGCTCTCCGCCTCCTCCACGGCGTCGAGCAAGCTCTCCTCCTCGCTCTGGGTGAGCGCCTTAAGGAACTCGTACGTGAAGTCCCGACCGACGGCGGCAGCCTTGGTTAAGATCTCACGGGTTGGCTCGCTGACCCTCTCGAGGCGGTGGCTGAGGACCCGGCGGACGCTGTCTGGTACTTCTACCTCGCCCAACTGAACCTCCGACCGCCAGCCGCCTTCAGCATCGAATAGCCGGCCCTCCTCCAGGAGGTGGCGGAAGACTTCCTCGACGAAATAGGGAATCCCTTCGGTCTCATCGAAGATGACCCGCACGAGACCCGCTGGTGGCTCCTTCCCTCCCAGGCACCCGAGCATCGAGCGGACTTCCTCCTCGCCAAAACTTTGGAGCGACAGCTGATGAGCGAGCCGTCTTCGATTAAGCCGCTCCAGGCTTCCGGTGAGAGGTGTTTCGGGAACCAAGTCGACATCGCGATATGTCCCGATTGTCAGGACCGCCATGCGATTGAGACGCTGCGCGAGGTGCTCCAGCAGTAAACAACTGGAATCGTCTGCCCAATGCAGGTCGTCGAGCACGAGCAACATCGGCTGGAGCCGAGAACCCTGCTCTAGGAAGTCACAGACGCTCTCGAACATGTAGTGGCGGGCTTGCTCGGGAGGTAGGTCGAGGGGATCACCGAGGTCCTGAACCATCCTACGCAGCCTGGGGACAAGCTTTGCTACCTCGGGCGCCGAATCGCCAAGGGCGCGCAGTAGGTTCTCTTGCGGGACTACTCGCGCAGAGTATTCGATGACCTCAACGAACGGTATATAAGGTGGCGCTCCTTCCATCTCGTAGCAACGCCCCTCAGCGGTGAACATGCCTCGCGCGCGGGCCTCAGCGACCAACTCTTCCGCTAGGCGACTCTTTCCGACGCCTGCTTCGCCGCCGACGAGCACGAGCGAACCTTGCCCGCGGATTGCTTGCTCGAGGAGACGGCGCAACTCGGCGCGCTCCGCCTCCCGGCCGACGAATGGTGTCTGCTCGCGAAGCGATAATACTCCCGGCCCAACGGCTTCCTCCCAGGACACCGTGAAGAGCCGCATGGGCCTAGGGAAGCCCTTCAGCTGCGTTTCACCTTGGTCCTCCAGCTTAACTGTCGTCGCTTCACCCAGGACGACCTTCACAGCCTCCGACACGAGAATCTCCCCGGCATTGGCGTGGTTGGCGATGCGCGCCGCTGCTATCACGGTCGCCCCGAAGAGGTCTTCTTCCTCCCGGATGACCTCACCGGTGTTCAACCCTATGCGTACATGCACCGCCTGCTCGTTCTCACGCCGGTTGCGTCCTGCAATAGCCCTCTGAATGTCCACCGCACAGGCCACAGCCCTCCGCGCCGACGTGAACGCCACCATGAGGCCATCGCCGGTGCCCTTGACCTCTTGACCCCGGTGTCGAGCCACCTGCTGGCGGACAAGTTTGTCACAAGCACGGAGCACCTCACGGGCGGGCTCGTCACCAAGGCTCGTCGTGAGGTCCGTGGAGCCCTCGACATCGGTAAAGAGGATGGTGACTGTGCCTTCGGGAAGTTGTTGGGACATTGATCCGGATGGCCTCCTTGAGTGTTGCCCATTATAGACAGGTTCGGAGGGCCGGCACGCGAGACGGTGTCTGGCACCCGGGCGGCGGTGGTGACGGATTCTTGACTCCCGGAGTGGAAATCCGGGAGTCAAGAAATCGGCCACTTCGGCCGACCTGCATTAGATAGGGAAGCAACGTGGAGGGCCCGGTGGGATTCGAACCCACGACTCCCGGATTAAAAGTCCGGAGCTCTAACCACTGAGCTACGGGCACAACCGATAGAATCGTAGCGGATGAGCGAGGCCAGAGAACTTG
>JACZRQ010000156.1 GCA_022574655.1 Chloroflexota bacterium | reverse complement strand
GAGCTGGTAATCATCGACGGGGATGCGATTCGTCAAGCCTTCGGTGACCGTCTCGGTTATCGCGAAGAGGACCGTGTCCTCCAGATCAAGCGGCTGCAGCGCATAGCCAACATGCTCGCCGAGCAAGGGCTCGTGGTGCTGGTGGCAGCCCTGTACGCCAATCCGGAGCTCCTGGCCTGGAACCGCAAGAACCTCCGGAACTACCATGAGGTGTACCTGGAGGCGTCTGTCGAGACTGTTAGGCGCCGCGATCCAAAAGGGCTCTATGACGGTGCGACGCAACACGTCGTGGGGATAGACATCCCTTGGCATGCCCCTGTCTCGCCGGACGTGACGATTAACGTCGACGATCCGGACAGGCCAGAGGCGTTGGCTCGCCGGGTTATCCGTTCCATGCCGCGCTTCGAGCGGATGCAGGAGGCCAGGTGAGCACCGTCCAGATCCACATCAATCGCCGCCAGTATCTCGAGCTTCAAAACGTTGCGACGGGGGTCTTTGCGCCCCTCTGCGGGTTTATGAACGAGAGCGAGTTCAACTCGGTGGTCCGCACCATGCGGCTGCCCGCCGGCGATCCCTTCCCCCTGCCGGTCGTCTTCGATGTCACGAGCGACACGGCTCGCAGGCTTCGCGAGGGAGACCGGCTTGCCCTGGTGTTCGAGGGTACCGAGGTCGGTGAGATTGAAGTCAACAGCTGGTTTACATGCGACAAGGGCTCGGCCGCGGAGAAAGTCTACGGCACCAGTGACGCGCGACACCCTGGGGTTGCCCACTTCTTCGAGATGGGTGACTGGTTCGTTAGCGGCCCGGCGCGTCTGTTTCGGCGGCTCCCCTTCGAGTTCTCGGACTACGATCTGACTCCCGCGGAGAGCCGCGCCCACTTCGCGTGCCAGGGTTGGAAAACCGTGGTCGGCTTCCAGACGCGGAACGTGCCCCACCGGGCCCACGAGTATCTGCTTCGTCTGGCGCTTGAGCAGGCCGACGGCCTTTTCGTCCAGCCCTTGGTAGGCACCAAGAAGCGCGGGGATTACACTCCACAGGCTATCCTCGGCGGCTACCGCGCGTTGATCGACCACTTCCTCCCCAGTCAACGGGTGTTGCTGGGTGTGTTGACGACTTCGATGCGCTACGCGGGCCCGCGGGAGGCCCTGTTCCACGCCATCATTCGCCGAAACTTCGGGTGTACTCACTTCGTGGTGGGCCGGGACCACGCCGGAGTAGGAGAGTATTACGGCAAGTACGAGGCGCACGAGCTCACCCGGCAGTTCGACGGCGACCTAGGGATAGAGATATTGCGCTTCTTCGGTCCATTTTTCTGCGCACGGTGCGACGGAATCGTGACGGAGCGTACCTGTCCTCATGCCGAAGACATGCCCGGTGCGACGAAGCAGATCAGCGGCACCGACATGCGCGCCCTGTTACAGGACGGAGGTCCGTGTCCTCCAGAGCTCATGCGTCCGGAGATCGTCGACGCCGTTCGCGGCGTTCCACTGTTCATCGATGAGGATGGCGAATGAGCCGGGTGAAGATAGTCGCCACGATAGGACCTCGGACAAACGATGCCGAAACCCTGAAGGCCATGTTGGAAGCAGGCATGGGCATTGCCCGACTCAATGCGTCTCATGCCACACTCGATTGGCACCGGGACGCCTTGGCGCTCATCAGGCAGACGGTACCCGCCGTACCGGTGCTGCTGGACGTCCCGGGGAGAAAAATTCGAACGCGAAAGCGGGAGCATGCGCTGAAGTTCTCCGCTGGGGATAAGGTCGTGCTGACGACGAATGCTGTCACAGCCGAACCATCGAGTGTCATAGTAGACTACCCTACCCTTCACGAAGACGTAGACATCGGAGACGTGATCCTGATCGACGATGGACGTCTCCATCTGACCGTGACCGAGGTTGACGGCCCGGACGTGATCTGCCGAGCTGGGAACGGCGGCATGCTGGTGGACGCCAAAGGCGTCAACGTTCCGCGTCTCAAACCCCGGCCCGACTTCCTATCGGCACGTGACCGAGATCTGGTCAGCTTCGCGATGCGCCACGACGTGGACTTCATAG
>JACZRQ010000093.1 GCA_022574655.1 Chloroflexota bacterium | reverse complement strand
GGCGCGTCGCCGTTCGTGCGCAAACTGATCGAGTCGGGGATCCCGGTTGGCAAAGTGCAAAGCACGCTAGAAAACAGCGAATACACCCCGTTCTACTGCGAAGGGATCGGCGCGTACCCGCTGCCGCTGACGACGCTCGGCCTCGATTGCGTCAAGCGATCCTCGATCAGCCAAGCGCTCGAACAGCACTTCAGCAACATCGTCGGCGAAGACAGGCTGGCACAGCAAAAGACTTCGCTCAAGTCACAGCTCCAGCGCGTGCTGCGGGCAAGGGAGACCGCGCTAAAGGGCATTGAGGAGGCTTTACAAACAGCCGCAACGGCAAATGACAGACAGTTGGAGGCGGAACTGATCCTCGCGTATCAACACACGATCAAAGAGGGTGATACCGTGCTTGAAACCACCGACTACGAAGGTAACCCGGTATCAATAGAACTCGACCCCAAGAAGACTCCCGTCGAGAACGCGAACAATATCTTCAGGAAAGCCAAACGCGCCAAGCAGAGCGCCGACGGCGTCGCCGCCCAACGCGTTCGGATATCAAAGGACATCGAAGACCTCATGACGGCCCTCGACAAGATCGACCAGGCGGAAGACCTTTCAGAGTTCGATAAGATCAAGGAGGCGGCTGACAAGAAACGGTGGCTGCACCGCCAGGTCGTTGCGACCAAGAAGGAGGATCGCCCGTACGAGGGCCACAGGATTCGCGAGCAGCTGTCGCCGGGCGGCTGGCGGGTTCTATTTGGAAGCAACGCAACTTCAAACGACTACTTGACGACGAGGGTTGCCCGCCCAAACGACATCTGGTTTCACGTGCGCGGCGGGGCGTCATCACACGTCGTTCTACTATCACAGAACAAGCCGGAAAAGGTGCAGATGGAAGACCTGCACTTTGCCGCGCGACTCGCCGTCTCCAACAGCGACAGCAAGCACTCGTCCTATGTAGCGGTCGATTACGTGCTGAAGAAGTACGTCAGAAAACCAAGAAAGGCCGGCCCCGGCCTCGTCACGTACACGAATGAAAAGACGCTTCATGTCGAGACTTAACGAGCGGCGAGACAGGAAGTATACTGGTGACATGAGGCAGGCATTTGTTGGCGTCTTCGGTTTTCGGCGTTCTTTCGGTAGTTAGGAACCACTCGTGAGCCAACTGTACGAGTGGGATCAAGAGCTGTTCCGCCTCATACACATCGAACTGCAGCGCGATTGGCTGGATCCGATCTTCGTCGCGATCACCGACTCCGGTCGCGGAGAAGTCTATATTACGATCCTCGTCGTGTTCTGTTTCATCCACCGGTTTCGCAGCTACGCTATCCTGGCTCTGGCGGCAGGCGTCGCGTCGGGCGTGGTCGCGCAGGCCCTCAAGCTGCTGGTCGTCAGGGAGAGGCCCGGCAACTTTGATTTCGCTCAGCCGATCACGACGTACATCGAGGCGCTGATGGGACAGGCTGCGCCGATGGCCAGCAACAGCTTTCCGAGCGGCCACGCTACCTCTTCGTTCGCGATCGCCGTGGCGATCGCTTGGGTGACGCGAAAGACCGAGCACGCTTGGCTCGGATGGACGGTGGTCGGCTGGGCGTCGCTCGTCGCTTTCAGCCGCGTCTACGTCGGCGTTCACTTCATGAGCGACGTGCTCGCCGGGGCATCGCTCGGCGCACTTTTCGGCACGTTCTGCTTTCTGCTATGGCGGAAGCAGGGCTGGATTCCGGGCTTAGCCTCGGCTCCCTAGCTAGATCGCTCGCACCTGATCGAACACGCGACTTCCCCGCTCGAGCTCGGCTACCTGACCTCGGTCGAGGCGGTCGCGGGAGAGCTGTTCGGCACGGTCGCTCTCAGTGCAGAGGCGAACGAGCTGATCGAGAAATCCGGCGCGCAGTGGGGTCGGTGATTACCAGTGCATAATGATGAGATGGGTATCAACGACGATCTGACGGTCGATCAATTACTGAATGTGATGGAGGAGATGCATAAAGTTGCATGCGAGGTACTTCGGACTCACCGGGCGAGTGGTGAAGAGAGCATTAAGGACGAGGACAAGCAAGCCGCGTTAGGAGAACTCGAAGCCATGACTGCTGTCTTCTTCCGCTATCGCTAAGCGTCTTCATTCGATTTCCGGGGTTTCTTCTTCTGTTGATTCGGCTGTGAGTTTGCGGATACGTTCCCAGTTGTTGTCCATAGCACGGTTACCACGACGGAAGTAATCGCCTGTGTGAGAATCAAGCATATCGCCACCCCCGCCAGCAGGAAGATAACGTTGATGCGGTCGCGTTGCGACAGCAACAGCCAACACCCAGAGCCCTAGCACAAGTGCAATCATCAGGAAGCGGTCGATCCCTAGACTCGCCCGATTCTGCGGTTGTTTTGTCGCGGCGGCGTTCGCGCCAACAGCCGTCCCGCACTGAGGGCAGTTCTTGGCTTTGTCCGAAGTGCTGTGTCCGCACTTCTTGCAGGAAATAAGGGCCATAGAACTAGATTACCGACTCCAGTCGGAAGCCGTGGTTTATTCCGCTTCATGAGTAGAAATGCGAACACTATGCTCATAATCAATCATGTCGCTCATCGAATGCCCGGAATGCGGCCAGCAGATATCGGATCAGGCCGCGTCATGCCCGGCGTGCGGCTATCCCCTCGACAACGTGGCGGCGGTGCCACAGCCCGAGGAGCCGCCAGTGCCGAGTGCGCCAGCGAAAGTCCAGCAGGTCGAAGCAAAGAACTCCAATGACGTGTACGGGAAAATAAATCCTGAGTGGGCCAAGCTATACCAGGAACGAGGAGAGCAGTTTTGGAGGGATGAGCTCCAAAAGGCGAAGAACGCCGCGATCGTCTATGGCGTGATTGTGATTGCTACATTTGCCCTAGTATTCTTCGTCGGCAATGAGATTATCTTCTTCCTCGCATGGTTAATGTTGGCCGGTGGAACGATATATGCAGGCGCAAGCCAAGTACAGCTTCTACCGTTCATGGATGCAAAGCTCGTGTCACACTGGGTCACCGTATCCATCCTAGCGCTAACAGGATGCGCGGGTCTCCTGTGGCTTTTCCTCTTCATTTACTATAACTCGAAGGCAGAGAAGAATCTCAAACTGCTATTCGATGCGGTTCGAACGTCGCCGGAAGGGACGGCTGGTGACGAAACTTCTCAGGACACTGCCGAACGAGAGGAATCACAATCGAAAGGCACCAAAGGTGCGAAACCACCGGTCGCAGAAGGAGCGGACGACAGCGAAGGCGTAGCCCAACATAACTGGTCAATCATGGCGCCTGAAGATGCGCTACCGGATCTGAAGAGATGGTTGCACACCGTTGATCTGTATTTGCTAGAAGCAAACCTGTCAACTAGAACCGGCCACTTTGCCACCCCGGCGCTATGGCACGGATTCGTGTCCAATACAGAACCCGAGCAGTTCGTTAGGCACGGATACAACCAGGGGAGCGAAGTGCCGCCGTGGGCGCAAGAGTTTCTCGAAACGCGGGCCAACTAGGCTCTAATGAACCGGCGCGACGGTTGCATAGTTAGTTGGACTGTGGCTCAATGAAGAAGTGGCGATAACTCCAACTATCTAACAAGCCACTCTTCGCGAATGTCCCTGAATCCTGAACAAGTACGCTCTCGCCGCTCGCGTCGGCAAGTTGATGCGCCCTTGCCAACGCCTCCGACTGCTTTTGAAAGGTCAGCGGTTCCGAACGCATTTGGAGGCCGTCCATGCAAATCTGAAAGCGATCAGTCGAACGTTTTCGCCGTAAGCTGTCAGAAATCATGAAGCGCATCCGCAATGGCCATAGAAGCACTGTTGTGGTGCGATTCGAGCATTGGTAGGCCATCATCGACATTGAGTCGAGTATGCGAATCAAGATGCCTACGACCAGGTATGCGCCGATAAGCCCGATACCGCCCAGCATTCCACGGTAGTAGATCGAAGCTACCAACGCCCCTACAATCGCCAGCATCACGAGATGTCGCTGAAACATTGTGAACAGAGTCTACTCATCAAGACCACTAGTTGCGATACGCAGGCCTCGTCTGACGGATTCGCAAGGCCACATTAGGTTCAATTGAACCTGAGGGAGGGGGGCAAGGGGGGCTCCGGGGCGTGAACCAGCGACTCCGGGCCATGAACCAGAGGCTCCGGGCGATGAATCAGAGGCTCCGGGCCATGAACCAGAGGCTCTGGGGCATGAATTGGTGACTAATTCATGTGAACCAGCGGCTCCGGGCCATGAATTGGTGACTAATTCATGGGAACTGGAGGCTCCGGGCGATGAATTGGAGGCTGATTCATGTGAACCAGTCGCCATAACAGCCGGGATACGGATACACTCAGGCCGTAATGGCTGACTACTTGAACATCCCCGAGGCAGAGTTGATCGCCTGGTTT
This sequence comes from Chloroflexota bacterium, assembly GCA_022574655.1. GTDB lineage: Bacteria > Chloroflexota > Dehalococcoidia > SM23-28-2 > RBG-16-64-32 > JACZRQ01. Next base: position 6,017 of record JACZRQ010000093.1, on the reverse strand, counting down.
CAGAACTGGGCCGCGAAACTGGCGGTTCACCTACCGACGATCACGGCGATCACGGCGGCCGACGTGACGCAGGGCGCGCTTGACTCGACCGAAGTGGAGAGCGCCGTGACGACTGTGCTCGCGATCCGGAGCGACAAGCAGGAGTACACGCAGACCAAGAACCTGATGTTGCACGCTGTGCTCGGCACCGCATTGCCGGTTGCCCCGACCTGCACCGCGTGGCCGGCGTTCGGGCTCGGCGCCGAGGCCGCGATCATCGCGCGCACTCGTGGTCTCGCCGGACGGATCAAGGCTGACGCCGCCTACACCGAAGCGATCGGGCAAGACCTGGGAATCGTCGGGACTGAAGACCCCGCAGGCGTGCTTCCTCCGACCATGACCGGCGAATCTTTGACCGGTTACCAAGTGCAGATCAACTGGGTCAAGGCCGGCCACGACGCTGTGCAAATCCAGAGCCAGCGCGCTACCGAAAACGTGTGGGTCGATCTCGCGATCGACACCGTGTCGCCGTATATCGACACGCGCGCGCCGCTCGTCCCCAACACGCCAGAAGAGCGCCGCTACCGCGCCGCGTATGTCGACAACGACGAGATCACCACCGGCTGGTCGGATACACTGGTCGTTACCGCGCAGAGTTAGGAGAATCAATATGGCACGTAAACCAAATAGAAAGAGATTCGTCGACACGGAACAGATCGTACTGACTGTCGAAGATAACAACGGTGTAGTAGGCACGGTTATTCTAAAACCGAATGGCGTCGGCTGGACATCCAAAGGAGGCCCGCGTGATTTTAGGTTTGTAAATTGGGCCAGGCTTGACAAGTTCCTAAATGATCCAGCGTCGAAGGGCATTGATACCCTTAAACGCAAGGGCAAGTAACTCCTCAGAACGACCTCCTTCTGCAACAGCGAACGGACGTGCCTGTGGACTTCACTGCGCTTGAGGGGAACAGCGGCTTCGAGTCGGCGTCCACCGGCTAGGCGGTCTGAAACCGGCCCATCTTGCGGTACCGGTCGTACCGTTGCTCTTTCAACTTCTTCGGCGGCACCTTGTCCAAATCAGCGAGCGCCGCGACAAGCGTTTCCTTGACCGTCACCGCCGCTTCGACCGGATCGCGGTGCGCACCGCCGAACGGCTCCTCTAAAATCTCGTCGATCAGCTCGAGCTCCATCGCTGACTGCGCAGTCAATTGCAACGCCGCTGCGGCCTCCGCCCCCTTCGTGGGATCGCGCCAAAGAATCGCAGCGCACCCCTCCGGCGGGATGACGCTATAGATCGCGTGCTCCTGCATGTACACCTTGTTGGCGACGCCGATACCGATCGCGCCGCCCGAGCCGCCCTCGCCGATGACGACGCTCACGACCGGCACCGTCAGCTCGAACATCTTGAGCATGCTCGCCGCAATCGCCTCGCTGATCCCGCGCATCTCGCTTTCGACTCCGGGGTCTGCGGCGGGCGTGTCGATGAAGGTTATGATCGGCATCCCGAACCGGTCCGCCATGTCGAACATCCGCATCGCCTTGCGGTACCCCTCCGGTTTGCACATCGCGAAGTTGCGGTAGGCGCGCTGCTGTATGTCCCTTCCCTTCTGGTGCCCGACGATCATCACCGGACGCCCGTCCAGCATTGCCGCCGGGCCAACTACCAGCGCGTGGTCCGCACCCATTCGCCGGTCGCCGTCGAGTTCCGTGAAGTCCGTGAAAATGTTGGCGATGTAGTCGAGCGTGTACGGCCGCGGCTCCGCCCGAGCGAGCAGCACCTTCTCCCACGCCCCAAGCCGACTGTAGCGGACCTTGATGAAGTTGTCGCGCCGCTTCTCAAACTCCTCCAGCCGCACATGAAGCTCTTTCTTCTTCGTCGCGTCGGCTTCGGCGTCGATCAGCACGCGCAGCTTCTCGATCAGCTCTTCGAGCTCGAGGACCGGCTTCTCCCACTCCTTCCACGTCTTAGCCACTCTTGGCCCCCTTGCGGAGGTGCGCACCAAGAATCTTGACTAGCGCAACCAATGTGCCGCGCAGTTCGCGCCGATCAACGATCTTGTCGAGCATGCCTGCCCGCGCGACGAACTCCGCAGTCTGGAAATCGCTTGGCGGCTTGACGACCTGCGCCTGCTTGCTGACGCGCGCGCCCGCGAAACCGACGAGCGCCTTCGGCTCGGCGAGAATCACGTCGGCCACGCTCGCATAGCTCGCCAGCACGCCGGCCATCGTAGGGTCGGTGAACACAGCGATGTACGGTATGCCGTTCTCGTTGCACCGCTGAACGGCCGCGGTGGTCTTCGGCATTTGCATGAGGCTGAGCAAACCCTCCTGCATCCTCGCGCCGCCGCTCGCGCAAAAGATGACGACCGGACACCGGTCATCTACGCCGCGCTCCAAAGTGCGCGTGATCTTCTCCCCCCCGACGCTGCCCATCGAACCGCCCATAAAGCTGAAGTCCGCGATCGCAGCGACGACCGGCATGCCGTCGATCTTCGCTCTGCCGCTGATCACGCCGTCGTTCAAGCCGGTCTTTTCAGTCGCGATCTGGATCTTGTCCGCGTACTCTGGAAACTGCAGCGGATCCTCGCTGGCCAGCTCAGCGTCCAACTCGACGAACGAACCCTCGTCGAAGGTGCACGCAATTCTCTGCTCGCTCGACAGCCGGTGGTGGTGCCCGCAGTGATGGCAGATCCAAAGCGCCTCCAAGAACTCTGCAGAAAACAGCGTCTTCTTGCACTTCTTGCACTGCGCGAAGTTCCCTATAGCGGTTTTTCCGCGACCGGCTGGCATAGGCGGTCAGGATACCAGGGGGCGTTGGCGAAGACTGTGGCGCGTAAGGCTACTGACCTTTGCTACCGCGGGGTCGAGGGTCAAGGGTCGCGGGGCTGATTCGAGTTTGCGGTAACTGAGGATGCGCCAGGAGGTGGCTGACCTGGCCTACGTTACCCATAATTATCCAAGTGACGAAAGGGGCGAAACTAACCACAACCGGGTACATCGCCGCATCAAGTGCGTACGCCAAACCCAACAACGACAGTGAGCCGACGAACCAAAACACATTCTGCCCTCTCGTCCACTTGCGCTTGTGTCGAAACTGCTCCACCTTTCGTGCGGAGATCATCATCACGGTGAAGTCCGCATCCAGGCCCGCGGACTCTCAGTCCGCGGCAACGAGGCTGCCAACAACTCTCATCAGGCCAGTTTGAAGCGCTCGGAGCGCGGACTCCTAGTCCGCTGAAACATCGTCACGGAACCGAGCATTGGCCGAGGAGTGCATCCACAGAGTCGGGTCTTTGCACAGTCCCGCTTTTACGGGATTCCACGTGATGTACTTGCCGACTTTTTCAAAGTGCTCCTCATCGCGGATCATCCTGTCGAAGTAGTCCGGCTGCCACAGGCGTCCTTCACCGCCGATAGCCGCATGTACTTGCCGCGCCGAGTGTCCTTTGATCGACTGCATGATCATTGCCAGCGACTGGTACTTGCGCGGAGTCAGCAGTGCGTGCACGTGATTCAGCATCACAACCCACTCGTGCAGAAAGTAACGATCTTGTGCATACATAAGAAGCGTGTCTTGAACCGCACTTGCCGCAGCGGAGCGTCCTAGTACGCACGATCCATGGCCAGCATCGAGATACGCTTCAATCCTGACGTACATTTCGCGTTTACGCTCTGTATCAGGGAGTTTCGCAAGCTCTGCTCGCCAAGTATTCATGACCGAAGACGGCATTGAATCCGCGAGCCTGAACGCGACGAACTGCGTAGCTTGACCGTCGTCGATGTGCGGGAGATATCCGCGCGAGTATCTGCCCTTCGGTTCCCTCATGCGCGGTAGTGTATCTCTTTTGGCAGCCTCGCTGCCGTGGACTGAGAGTCCACGGTCCTGGATGCGGACTAAGAGTCCGCGCTCCGATCGTGAACGCTCCATAATGCGATGAGGCAACCGCCTACTGAGCCAAGATACTAACCGCAAGGCCGCCGACTGGCCTAGAATTCAGTTTTTGTTGAATTGAGTTGCGCCCGGCTCATTGAGGTCTGTATAGGAATTGACATGTCGAAGCGACAGGAGGCAGCGAACGGCCCGAACGAGGCTCCGCGCCACGGTGTCGCCAACAACCTGCCTCAGTTCCTGCTGCTCCTCGTGGTCAACGCCTTCGTCGGTGCGACGATCGGCGTCGAGCGCTCTACGCTAGCGACGCTCGGCACGGACGTCTTTCTCCTCACCAGCGCGACCGTCGCGACATCCTTCATCGTCGCGTTCGGCATAACCAAAGCGTGCACGAACCTCTTCGCCGGAAGGCTTGCCGACACACTCGGGCGGAGGCGCGTGCTTCTCATAGGATGGCTGTTCGCGATCCCGGTCCCGCTGCTGATCATGTTCGCGCCCAACTGGGGATGGGTCATCGCCGCGAACGTCTTCCTCGGTCTCAACCAGGGCCTGTGCTGGACGCTCACGCTGCTCATGAAGATCGACCTCGGCGGGCGAAAGCGTCGCGGGTTCTCGGCAGGCATAAACGAGACAGTCGGCTACGGCGCAGTCGCCCTTGCGGCCTTCGCCGGCACGCAGCTCGCAGCGAACTTCGGCCTCAGAACCGCTCCGTTCGTCTTCATGTTGATCGTCGCTGTCGTTGGCCTGGCCGTTACGTTTTTCCTAGTCAAGGACACCCAGCGCCACGTTGATCACGAGCACGCCGTGGAGACGGACGGCGAAGCGAGGCCAACTTGGAAGAGCGTCTTTGCCAGAGTCAGCTTTCAGGACAAAGGGCTGTTCGGATACCTGCAGGCAGGTTTCGCGCGAAACCTCGCCGACGGCATGGCCTGGGGCCTGCTGCTGCTCATGTTCAGCGAGTACTTCGTTGCGCTAAATGACACTCTCAGCGCTGGGGTCTTGGCGTCGGTCATGATCGGGGCGTTCGCTGTCGGTCAGTTGGTGTTCGGAGCGGCGAGCGATCGTTTCGGCAGAAAGGGGTTCATAGTCGTTGGAATGCTCGTTATCTCGGCCGCGCTCGCAATGATCGCTTCGACTGAGGGCTACACCGCCTGGCTCGTGGGATCGCTCGCGCTCGGGGTCGGCGGATCGCTCATGTACCCAACGGTCATCGCGGGGCTCAGCGACCGAATGGCGCCGATCTGGCGGGCGTCCGGGCTCGGCGTCTACCGTTTCTGGCGCGACATGGGCTACGCGGTCGGCGCTCTCAGCAGCGGGCTGATCGCCGACCAGTTCGGCATGCAAGCGGCGGTCTACACGGTCGCCGGCGTATGCCTTGTCTCCGGATTAGTAGCGGCGGTACTCATTCCGGCGCGGGCTGCTAGCGCCTAGCGGATTCGCCGGTCTCTCGTTTCCTGTCTCTGGGCTGGCAACTTGCACGACTCAGCTGACCATCACATTTATCTTGTCTGTCAGTATCCATTCCCTCATCCTCTTCTTCAGGACGTATGTTCCCCATGTGCTTCCCATAAACCCGTCCGATATTAGCCACTCGACATGTACCGTCCACGGGCCGACCCACTCGATGGACTTGATGTCGCATTTGATCACCTTCTCTCCCGTTGTAAAGTCTCTGGTGAGATAGTCCGGCTCCGACACAGTTACAAGGGTGCCTGTTTCAATCGGTCGCGCAATATCTCCCAATCGCTCCATGATTGCGTCAGGCACGTTCGCACCGCTGATAGTCAGATTCGTCCGAGTCGCCGTCCAATTCTTCAAGTGCTCCCAGAACACGACCTCAAAAACCTTCTCCTCTTCCAACTGCCGGTTGACGCTTGACGGCGCAATGATCATCCACCCAAGAGCTGAGATCGACACTGCAATCAGCAACCACTTCCACCGCTTCTTCATGTCCACTTGTCTTTAAGTGTTCCCGGTTTCGGAAATAGTTCACGTCGTCTCGGACATAAGCGCACAGTCCCCACGTGTCAGCAAAGCACGAGTCAACTGAGCAAGTGACAGCCCCGCGCGTGTCAGACTCTGGTCGATGAAGACCCACACCGAGTACCTCTGGTTCCAGACCCGCAAGCGCGAGGAGTTCGTGCGC
>JACZRQ010000009.1 GCA_022574655.1 Chloroflexota bacterium | reverse complement strand
CGGAATAAATCGTCATCGATGAGCTGGCGCAGTCCGAAGTAGAACATCAGGAGTTGCAGGATGACCGGCGTTCCGCGCCAGAACCAGACGTACAGCCCTGCCAACGTTGAGGCTATCGGGTTGTGAGAGACCCGCATCACCGCCAGGACCACTCCCAACACCGCTCCCAGCACCATCGCTATGGAGGCGATCTTCAGCGTTTCCAGGAGCGCCTCAAGGATGATCGGATGGAAGAGAAAATCCCCAACCGTGCCGAAGTCGAACCTTATCGCCAGCAGTTCGCTCATCGGCGCAATCATATCGGAAATGCAAGCGACCCCCGCAACAGCGCGGGGGTCGCCTACTGAACTCGTGCTTCGGTTTCTAGTTGAGGGCGATGTCCGCCAGGTCCCAGGTGGCGAGGATGCCGGCGTAAGTGCCGTCCGCGATGATCGCGTCCAGCGCCGCCTGAATCACGGCATTCAGCTCGGTCGAGTCCTTGCGTAAGCCGATCCCATAAGGCTCTGGAGCGATCTGTGTTTCGACAACTTCAAGAGCGCCGTCAGACTGTGCAGCGTCTTCAGCCGCGACCGGGTAATCGGAGAAGTTGGCGTCGCTACCTTCGGTGCGCACGTCCTCGACGGCCAGCGGGTTCGAGTCGAATACGACAATGTTGACGTCGTCGTCACACAAGTCGTTCTGCGCCTCCAGCATGTCGAACTGGATCGTGCTGACCTGCACCGCCACGGTCTTGCCGCAGAGGTCGTCTAAGCCGGCGATCCCGTCCGGGTTGCCGGCCGGAACGAGGATGCCTGTGCCCACCGTGATGTACGGCACGAAGTCGATCGTTTCCAATCGTTCTTCAGTGATCGTCATTGCGGAGATCAGCACATCGAACTCGTCGGTCTCCAGCGCGAGCCTGATCCCGTCGAAGCCGGTGTTCAGGAAATCGATGTCCACGCCAAGCTTGGCGGCGATCGCCTCGGCGATGTCGATGTCTAGACCGTCAGGCGTTGTGGTGCCTTCCTCATAGAACTCGAACGGGGCGTAGGCGATGTCGGATCCGACGTTCAACACGCCGTCCTCAAGCTCAGGAACGCCGGAGATATCGATGCCTCCTCCGTCGCCGTTGCCTCCGTTGCCGTCGTCGTCATCGTCGTCGCCGCAAGCGGCGAACACTAGCGTCGCGGCGAGCGCTACTAGAGCTAAGATCAGGAATGTTCGAAAAACTCGGGGCATAGATGCCTCCTTTGTGGCTATCTCATTCTGCGGACTGTAAGGATTATAGGGCCGCGAACCCTTGAGGCAAATAGAGTCCGCGCCCACTTGACGCTCGCGCGGCAGCGCCTTACGCTCACCTTCGCGTAAAGGTGAAGACAATATGAACACGAACTATCCCGTCATCGTTGGCGTCGGCCAGCTAACCAACCATCCCGCCACCGTCGACGACGCCATCGAGCCGCTCGAGATGATGGCGACCGTCGCGCGCGCCGCCGAGCGCGACGCCGGTGTCGCCGGGCTGCTGCCGAAGGTCGACTCCATCCAGGTCCCCAACGTCATGTCCTGGCAGTATCCAGACCTCCCCGGCGCCCTGGCCGAACGCATCAGCGCGGATCCGCCGCAGACGCTGCACACGACCATCGGCGGTGAGACTCCCCAGCGCCTCGTCAACGAGACTGCTCAGGCGATCGTCGAGGGCCGCACTCGTATCGCCCTCATCGCCGGCGCCGAGACGCTCGCCTCCCGGCGCGTCGCCCGCAAGACCAGGCAGCACCTGCCCTGGACGGAGCGCGGCACACCGGGGCAACTCGTCGGCGACTCCCGAACGGCCTTCACGGAGATCGAGGCCCGCCACGGTGCTACGCTGCCCAACCGAATGTACCCCCTCTTCGAGAACGCCATCCGCGCCCACCTTGGCCACAGCATCGACGACCATCAAGCGCACCTCGGCCGGCTCTACTCCCGGCTCTCCGCCGTAGCCGCTGATAATCCCGACGCTTGGTTCCAGACGGCGCTCAGCCCGGACGACATCACGAACATCACGCCCGACAACCGCTGGGTCTCCTTCCCTTACCCGAAGCTAATGAACGCGATGATCGAGATCGACCAGTCCGCCGCCGTCATCCTCACCGGCACCGAAACCGCGCGCGAACTCGGCGTCCCCGAGGATCGCTGGGTCTACCTTCGCGGCTGCGGCGACGCCTACGACACCTGGTTCGTCTCCGACCGCGCCAACTACTACGAGTCGCCGGCGATCCGCGCCGCTACGCAGCGCGCGCTCGGCATGGCGGGCATCTCCGTCGATGACATCGCGGCGTTCGACCTCTACTCCTGCTTCCCCTCAGCCGTCCAGATGGCGATGGGCGCGCTCGGGCTGTCCGCCGACGATCCTCGTCCGCTCTCGGTCACGGGCGGCCTGCCGTACGCCGGCGGCCCCGGCAACAACTACGTCACGCACTCCATCAGCCGTATGGTCGAGCGCTTACGCGAACGCGGGCAGGAGTTCGGGATGGTCACGGGCCTCGGCTGGTTCTTCACCAAGCACTCCGCCGGCGTCTACAGCACTGAACCGCCGGACGGCGACTGGCAGCGAACGGACCCGGCAGTCGACCAGGCGCAAGTGGATGCGCTGGAGTCCCCACCGTTCGTCGAGCAGGCCGAAGGCGACGCCGTCGTCGAGACCTACACCGTCGCCTTCGACCACGACGGCAACCCCAGCCAGGGCATAATCATCGGCCGCCTATCCGGCGACTCAGGCGCGCGCCCAGACGGGCGCCCGTCCGGGCGTTTCTTCGCGAACACCCCGTCCGACGCCGATCTGCTCTGGCAGATGACCCGCGAGGAGTTCGTCGGCCGCCCCGGCCGCGTCACCCACGACGCCTCAACGCAGCGCAACGTCTTCACGCCAGCGTAGGAGCGACGGGCCGGCCGCCCCTACGGGAGAGGTTAGTCTTCCACCACCGCTCGTCGGCACAGCCACAGTCCGCCAATGGCACCCACCAACGCCAAACCCAACGCGAACGGCCAGCGGTTGGACGAATCCCGGTTTGGCGCTCCGCCAACGTCGGGAAGTTGTGCTGGCGTTGGTGACGGACTCGATGTCGGCGTTGGCGTGACCACATACTCCGCAGGCACTTCGATATCCGTCACTAAGTCGGTGCCGGTCCACTCTACTTCCGCAGTCAGCCAGACCGTTTCTCCCAGATCGGGTGTATGAGCAAGGTACTCGAACCTCAACGTCGTTGGCGGGCCTTTACGGCATTCGACCGGTTGTTCTCCATCAGTGAGCGGCCACAGCTCGACATGTTGGCTGCGAACGACCACCACGGCCGGCTGAAGGTGAGGACAAGTTACACCGTCTGCCGACGGAGGGCTGGGTGGGCTGGATAGCGTTACCTCCAACGGCTCGCCGTTCCGCACGAATCGGATCGTGATCGTCGATTGCGGTATTAGTGTGGGTGACGGCGTTGGCACGGGCGGCGGATCGATAAATGGCAACGGGACTGGACCGACGTAGAGAACTTCTGGATGGACCGAATACGCCCGAGATTCCGCTACTTCTGTACCGACTGGTACGGTTACGCCGTACCAGTCGGCGAGGTTCGGGCTGTCCGGATTGATCGGTGTGGCTGATTCCGGCGGAGCACCTTCCCGCTCCAGCACTATCGTGATGTCGATGCCCGCATCCATCTTTACATGAATCACGCCTGCGACGATCTCTTCACCGGGCACTGGCTGATCAGCCGGGAAGATGTTGATGTGCACAGGGTTAGAGGCCTTATCGTTCGCGAATACGACGACATCTCCGCTCGCCGCATTCCACGGCACGATCGCTAGGATCTGGGAATCGTCGCATGTGCTAACGAACGAACGGAGACCGGCGATCTCAACGGAGCACGATCCGTCGCCGGAGACGAGGTTTTCACCCAGAATCGTCACATAGCTCCATTCGCGCGCAGTGGAAGGGTCAACGGAATGAATAACCGGCTCTGCGTTTCCGGCCCTCGTCTCGCTTCCCCCAGCAGAGAAGGCGATCAGCATCGCCGCTGCGGTGGCTATTACGGCTGGGATTCGCATTCGACTCGACATGGGTCGCTCCTACCTAACATCATCATTAACCGGCAGCTAGCCCCAGTTGTCAACACTCCCACAGCACCGCCCCGTTGCCATCAATCGCGCTACAATGTACAGTGCGTTGGGCCGGGGCGCGCCCCGCACATATGGCGTCCCGCCTGAGGAGGATTTCGAATGGTGGCAACGGACCCCAAGGCCGGCCGGAAGTTCATCTACCGCTTCGATGAGGGTAACGCTCAGATGCGAGACCTCCTCGGCGGCAAGGGCGCCAACCTCTGCGAGATGGCGTCGCTCGGGCTCCCCGTCCCGCCCGGATTCGTCATCACCACCAAGACCTGCAAGGCCTACTACGAGAACGGCCACCACGTCCCCGACGGCCTCTGGGACGAGGTCCGCGCCCACCTCCGTGAGGTAGAAGAGGCGATCGGCAAGGGCTTCGGCGATCCTGCCAACCCGCTGCTCGTCTCCGTACGCTCCGGCGCCAAGATGTCGATGCCCGGCATGATGGACAGCGTCCTCAACCTCGGCCTCAACGACGCCACCACCGACGGCTTCGCCAAACTGACGGACGACCGCCGCTTCGCGCTCGACTCCTACCGCCGCTTCATCCAGCTCTTCTCCAAGGTCGCCCTGAGCGTCAGTAGCGAGCCTTTCGAGCAGGTCCTCTCCGAGATCAAGAAGCGAGAGGGCGCGGAATCGGACGCTGACCTCGACGTCCCCGCGCTCGAGGAAGTCGTCAAGCGCTTCAAAGAGATCGCCAACGAGCGCTCCGAGGTCCCCTTCCCCATGGACCCGTGGAAACAGCTCAAGATGGCGGTCACCGCCGTCTTCCGGAGCTGGAACAGCGCTCGCGCCATCGCCTACCGCGATTACCACGGCATCCCGCACGACCTCTACACCGCCGCCAACGTCATGGCGATGGTTTTCGGCAACAGCGGTTGGGACTCCGGCACCGGCGTCTGCTTTACCCGCAGCCCCAGCACCGGCGAGGCCGCACTCTACGGCGAGTACCTCTCGAACGCTCAGGGCGAGGACGTTGTTTCCGGCGCCCGCACCCCGAAGCCGATCGCGGCGCTGCAGGACGATGACCCTGCGATCTACGAAGAGCTATCGGGAATCGCCCGCAAGCTAGAACAGCACTACAACGACGCGCAGGACATTGAATTCACCGTCGAGCACGGCAAGCTCTACATGCTCCAGACGCGGTCCGCCAAGCGCAACGCCATCGCTGCCGTGCGCATGGCGGTCGAGATGGCGGGCGAAGGTCTGATCGACAAAGAGACCGCCCTTCAGCGCGTCCCCGCCAACGACCTGACGCAGCTCCTGCTGCCACGCTTCGACGAAGACGCAAAATCGAAGGCGGAGGAGGACAAGCGGCTTCTCGGTCGCGGGCTCAACGCCTCGCCCGGCGCCGCCACCGGCATCGTAGTGTTCAAATCCGCCGACGTCGCGAAGGCGATCGAGAACGGCAACGATGTCATCCTCGTCCGGCCCGAGACCAGCCCCGACGATATGCCGGGCATCCTCCAAGCGGTCGCCGTACTAACCAGCCGCGGCGGCATCACCAGCCACGCCGCCGTCGTCACCCGTGGCCTCGGCAAGCCCGCGGTAGTCGGCTGCAGCGACGTCTTCGTCGACCCGGAGCACCACGAGATGTCGGCAGACGGCACGATCGTTAAGGAAGGCGACGTGATCAGCGTCGACGGTTTCACCGGCGAAGTCTTTGTGGGCCAGATCGACACCGTGGACCCCGATGTCGGCTCCAACACGCACCTCACGCAGCTACTGGATTGGGCGAACGAGACCAAACGCCTCGGCATTCGCGCCAACGCCGACACGCCCCCCGACGCGCAGCAAGCGCTCGACTTCGGCGCGCAGGGGATCGGCCTCTGTCGTACGGAGCACATGTTCTTCCACCCGGAGCGCCTGCCCCACGTCCGCGAGATGCTCATGCACGCCCGCGACTACTACCGGATCGAACAAGAGATCGAGGCGCTGCGCACGGAGCTGGAGCAGGCGGACCGTGAAGCGCGCGCCGATATCGAGGCGAAGCTTCGTGAGACCGAATCGACCCTTGAGAATAGCGAGGGTGCGAAGGCGTTCCGCTCGGCGCTCGACAAGCTCGCCGAGTACCAACAGGCGGACTTCCGCGACATCCTCCGCGTCATGGACGGCAAGCCGGTGGTCATTCGGCTGCTCGACGCACCGCTGCACGAGTTCCTGCCGCCGACCGAAGAGTTGATCGAGGCGGTGGCCACGCTGCGCGCCACGAACGAAAACGCAGCCGAACTGGCGGAGAAAGAAGACCTCCTCCGCCAGGCGCAGGCGCTCAAGGAGCAAAACCCGATGATGGGCCACCGCGGCTGCCGGCTCGGCCTTAGCTACCCCGGTGTCTACGAGATGCAGGTGCGCGCCATCGTCCGTGCTGCGATCGACCTCGTGAACGAAGGCTTGGACCCGCGGCCTGAGGTGATGATACCGCTCGTGATGGACACGTCCGAGCTTCAGGCTCTCAACCCCCGTCTTCAAGCCGTCGCCGCGGAGTACGCAAGCGCCGTCCAGACGGACGCCCGTCCGGGCGCCCCCGGCCGCTCCATCCCCTTCGGCACGATGATCGAACTGCCGCGCGCCGCCCTCACCGCCGACCGCATCGCTCCCGAGGTGCGGTTCTTCTCCTTCGGCTCCAACGACCTCACGCAGATGACGTTCGGCTTCAGCCGTGACGACGCCGAAGAGAAGTTCCTGTCGGAGTACGTCGATCGTGGCATCCTTGCCGCGAACCCGTTCGCCAACCTCGATGAGGAGGGCGTCGGCCAGCTCATTCGCATCGCCGTCGAGAAGGGAAAACGGGCGAACAGCGAACTCGAACTCGGGCTCTGCGGCGAACACGGCGGCGACCCACAGAGCATCGACTTCTGTCATCGCGCCGGGCTTAGCTATGTCTCCTGCTCGCCGATGCGCATCCCCATCGCCCGCCTCGCAGCGGCTCAAGCCGCCCTCGGCTCCAGCGCCCAGGGTGGCGGCCGTCCGGCCGAACGCGACGTCTAGCGCGTCAGGCTGTCCTTTAGAGACTCGTTCACGACGGACTCTCCTCGAGTAGAATCTGCCCCGGAGGGACAAGATGTCGCGTGCCATGATCGTCGTCATACTCCTAATCATCGCCGCCGCCTGCTCCGGCTCCGGTGGCAGTGACCAAACCACAAACCCGACTTCTGCGGTCAGCGCAGGCGAACACCGCTTCACTGGGATACTCTTGCCGCCGGATGACCCAATGGCCCCTTTTCCCGATCCGATCCTGTTCCAATTCAGAGTCACCGAGGATATCGCCGACACCGGCCTCAACCGGAGCGAGGTCATCACCGTGGTGGTCGGAGGCGGAGACGCACACGAACTCTGCCGCAACGCCTTCGGCGACATCATCTTCGGCGGCCCCTACGAGGTCTTCGCCGGCACCTTCGTTGATGAGCGCTACCTCGATGTCTGCGGCTCCGGTCGCTACTTCCTCCGCTCACTGACGCCGACCGTTACTCCCACGCCTACACCTTGACCACGCCACAGCGGGTCGCCGCGAGGCCTGCCCCCGATCTGATCGAGGCTGGTCGAGGGGATCTGGGTGGGTGACCTAACGAAGCGGGACAAAATGGGTGGCAAATGGAACCTTTCGCCGGTTCGCCGAGTTGTAATAGGTGACAGCACATGTTGCGCACACTCGCCGTCGGAGCCGCCGTCCTCATCGCCTCCGTTGCCTGCTCCGGCTCCGGCGACAACGACCCCACGTCTACACCGACTCCGTCTGATCCGCCCACGCCTATCTCAACGCAGGTGGTTCTCGGAGCAGATGAGTACTGGTTCTTCGGCATCGTGCGAGAAGTGAACTCCGGCTGCGATGTCGATGCAGCATGTAGCGTCACCGTCGAAGTGTTGAAGAACATCGGCGGTGGCGCTCTTCCGGCCGGGGAGACCGTCGAGGTCATCGAAGCCTACGGCGAGTCGCCGATTCGCTGCCTCGGAGACTGGAGTTCGAATCCGCAAATTGGCGACGAGGTCGACGTCCTGGCCGGACGTGAGGACGACGAACGTCTGCAGATCTGCGATTCGGCGCGCTACTTCGTCAAGCGCGTCAACGTCGATCATGATGTCGGGACACCCACGCCCACCCCGAAGCCTTCGTCCGGCTAGAGCCACCCTTAGCGTTCGGCGGCTGCACGTTGACAGATTCGACTGCCCACGATATAACCGTACGCACCAAGAAGGAACGATCATGTTCAAGCGCCCGCTTCAAATTGCTCTCGCGGCGATCCTGCCGCTCTTACTGCTCGGTGTTGCCTGTGGTAGCCGGTGCTCCGGAGACTGATTGGGTAGGGGCGTGAGATCATCGGTCTATCGCCTTGCCGGACTCGCCGTGGCCTTGGCGCTCGCGTTCAGCCTGGGTTCAGACGGGAGGGAGGGCGAAGCAGCGACTCTCGGCACCGAACCAGACGTCGATCAATTGGACGCGGTTCCGGGTGAGCTAATAGTTCGATTCAAGGCTGGCGTCGATATGCCGGCAGGGATTGCCACCTTGTCAGGTGCGAATGTCAGAATCGAACGACTACTTCTGTCCGGAACAGATGCACTTGTAACCGTGCCCGAGGGCCGAGAGGATGAATACATACAGGTTCTCTCAGCTCACCCTCTCGTCGACCTAGTCGAGCCGAATCTGATCTGGCATCCATTCTCGCACAACTCGTCGGCCAGTCCTAACGACGAATTCTTCTCGTTTCAGTGGCATCTACCGATGATTCAAGCCGAGGAAGCCTGGCATCAGAGTACAGGATCCGGAGTCACAGTTGCCGTTGTGGACTCAGGAGTCGCTAATACCGACTTCTGCTTCACCTTTCAAGGGATTCCAATCCTGTGTTACGCACGCCAACCGGATCTGGTGGGAACTCAGTTCGTTTCGCCAGTCGACATTATTGAGGGTGATGACTTCCCACAGGACGATACCGGTCATGGCTCGCACGTCACGGGAACCATTGCTCAGAGGACGAACAACAACATCGGGGTCGCAGGAGTTGCTTACAACGCGAAGATCATGCCGGTGAAAGTTTGCGTCTCTATCCTATTCCTTACCACAGACTGTCCTAACGCGGATGTAGCGGACGGTATTCGCTATGCCGTAGACAACGGAGCCGATGTCATTAACTTGAGCCTTGGCGGAGCATCGATTGCACAGGTTGTTCGAACCGCAATCTCATACGCAGAATCCAAGGGCGTTGTCGTCGTGGCAGCAGCCGGAAACGATGGTAACTCGTCAATATCGTATCCTGCAGCACTGCCAACGGTTGTTTCCGTCGGAGCCGTCGACCTGAACAAGCAGAAGACCGGTTACTCGAACTACGGAACTTCGGAAGGCGGATCAAGCCATCTTCACGTGGTAGCACCAGGAGGGGACACAAGCGTCGACCTCAACGGCGACGGCCTACTAGACGGCGTTCTGCAAGGCACTTATGCCCACACGTGCCTAGGAACGCCAATCAACTTCACAATCCACGCATACTGTGTTCTGGAAGGAACCTCCATGGCTTCACCGCACGTGGCCGCAGTGGTGGCACTTATCCTGTCGGAGTACCCGAATCTGACTCCAAAGGAAGTAAGAGACGTTCTGCGATGCAGCTCCGAAGACCTCGGAGCCTCTGGATACGACTCGCGATATGGTGCTGGTCTTGTTCAAGCGGCTGACGCCCTAGAAGACTCAGACAACAACAATAGACCTGATTGCTTAGACGCCCCAACTACACCCAGCCCTACGCCATCGCCTTCTCCACAAGAGACCAATACACCGCCCCCGACGCCTTTAGTCCCAACACCAACTCCGACGGCCACCCCAACACCGGCACCAGCACAAAGTCTATTGGCCGGAGACATCGATTGCGACGGCGATGTTGACTCGGTCGATGCCCTTACGGGCCTCCGCCATGTCGCCGGTCTAGCCACTACTCAAGCCCCAGGATGTCCGGCTATTGGAGCCGCCCTCTTGTCATTAGTTTCGACATCGACGCTCAATCAGATACACGGTGACGTGGATTGCGACAATGACGTAGACTCCGTTGACCTGTTGACGATACTCAAACATGTTGGTGGACTTACGAACACGTTACCAAGCGGATGCACCCCTATCGGCTCAGTGATCGTTCAGCCAACACCCGCACCGCCTGCGACCGGGCTGCCGATTCCGACGCCGACCCCAACGCCGACCCCAATCCCAACCGCCTCGGCCACGTCCAGCCCTAGTCCAACGGTAACCCCGACGGCCACACCTACGCCTACCTTGGCACCCACGCCGACTGGATCGGCAGGCCCGACCCAAACGGATGCTTCAACGCCCACCGCCACACCGACGCCTACTCCCACTCCGACCCCAACACCGTCGCCCACACCTTCTCCCAGCCCAACGCCGATCCCCACACCCAGTACCGAGTGTCCTACCCTAGAGCCTCCACTAGCTATCCCAGACAACGATCCTGCTGGCGTCCCGGTCTTCTTCGACACATCTGGCGATATAGGTCTCATAACCGAGTTAGCCCTTTGCGTTAACGTGGATCACACGTGGGTTGGTGACCTCGTTGTTACACTTACACACGATGACACTGGCACATCTGCGGTCGTAATCGACCGGCCTGGATTCCCCGCTGCGGAGTTCGGGTGCGATGGCTTCGACATTCGTGTGCTTCTGTGGGACGAGGCTCCCAACCCTGTCGAGGATCAGTGTTCGGTGCAGACTCCATCGATAGACGGCATATTCGCACCTACGAATCCGCTAAGTGTGTTTGACGGCGAGAGCATTGCTGGAACTTGGACGCTAACGGTGGCAGACGTTGAGCCGCTGGAGGTGGGGGAGGTACTTGGGGCCATCCTTTGGTACGACACAGCGCCGTAGTCGAAGCGTTCAGGTGCGTATTCTGGGTCTTCGAATGGGACCTCTCAACCGCGTGCCTTGAATCGGTTCGAACTTCCCTTCCTCGCCAGGGCAGCTACCGCGTCTGGCCCGACGCTAACTACGACTAACGGCGAGGCTACTCCGTCTTGGCGTCCCCCGCGCCCGCCTCCGTAGCCTCCGGCTCTGTCTCATCGTCCTGCGGGGCTCCGCCACCGTTGCCGCTGGGCGGCAGCGGTTTGCTGTAGGTGATGCTCTGATCCAACAGCTCCGCTATGTCGAACACTTGAAGGCCGCGTTCCTCCGCCTCGGGTACTGCTCCCACTGAAGACTCGAACATCTGCATGCAGAACGGGCAGGCCACCGCGATCACGTCCGCGCCCGTCCCGACCGCCTCCTCCATGCGGTGGTCGTTGATCCGCTGACCCTGGCTCTCCTCCATCCACATGTGGGACCCGCCGGCGCCGCAGCAGAACGTCGATCGCTTGCAGCGCTGCATCTCGACCGTCTTCACCCCGGTCGCCGTCAGCACCCGCCGCGGCTCGTCGATGATGCTGTTGTGGCGGGAGGCGTAGCAGGGGTCATGGTAAGTCACGGTCTTTTGCGCAAGGCCGTTCACTTGCTCGGGGCGAAGCTTGCCGTCGGCCAGCAACTGGTCGAGGAACACCGTGTGGTGTATCACCTCGAACTCGCCATCGAACTGCGGGTACTCGTTGGCGATCGTGTTGTAGCAGTGCGGGCAGTTGGCGAGCACCTTCTGCACGTTCTTCGACTTCATGATCTCGATGTTCTGTTCCGCCTGCGTCTGGTACAGGTATTCGTTTCCGAACCTGCGCGCCGGGTCGCCCGAGCAGCCTTCTTCCGCCGCCAGCACGCCGAAGCTCACACCAGCTTCGATCAGCAGCCGCACCAGCGACTGCGTAACCTTGACGTTCCGCTCCTGCAGCGCCCCCGTGCAGCCCACCCAGTACAGGTACTCCTGCGAGCCGTCGAACACAGGTACCTCAACGCCCTCCGTGGCCATCTCCTCGATCCAGCTCGTGCGCGTAAGCTGCGACCCGCGCCACGGGTGGCCGCGCTGCTCGATCTGCTGCAACGTTTGTTGTGCCTGTTCCGGCATCTTCGACTCTTCCATCACCAGGTTGCGGCGCATGTCCATGATCGTCGGCACGTGCTCGATAAAGACCGGACATTCCTCCATACACGCGCCGCAGGTCACGCAGTCCCACAGTGGCTCGTAGCCGACACCGTCGATCAGCGGTGTTATCTCCTCGGGCTTCTTAGTGCTCGGGAGCAACGCCGGCTCCTGCTCTTCCATCAGATGCCGCATGTTGACGATGATCGCCTTCGGCGACAGCGTCTTGCCGGTGATGTTCGCTGGACACACGTCCGTGCATCGCCCGCACTCCGTGCATGAATACGAGTCCAACAGCTGTTTCCAGTTGAACTGCTCGAGCTTGCCGACGCCGAAGTGCTCCAGCTTCTCGAAGTCGCCGAGCGGCTGCAGGACGCCCGTCGGCTCCAGCCGCCGCGTGAATATCTGCGGCACGATCGTGAGCACGTGCGAGTGCTTCGAGTACGGTAGGAAGCAGAGGAACGCCAGGAAGTCGACCAGGTGCTGGTACCACCAGACAACGTGAAGCGCCTCCGCCGTACCGACCGACATCCCCATCTCTCTCCAGACCTCCGACAGCCCGTACGCCAGGAAGCTCCATTCTTTGTTCTCGGGGTTGAACAGGTAGATCTCGAAGCTGTTGGTGAACACGTCCGTCACCATCAGCCAACCGATGAAGAACAGCGTCAGCCAGCCGTCCCAGTTCAGCGTCATCCGTTTCGGCTTCCAGAAAAACCGCTGGAATGCCGCCATCCCCACACCCACGATAACGAGGATGTTGAAGACGTCCAGCGTCGGTCGCAGCCCATAGTCCCAGACCACGCCGAAGTTGTGCTCGAAGCTGATGTCCTCATGCACGCCGTTCAGCAGGAAGTTCAGCGTTCGTATCTGCAGGGCCAGGAAGCCCAGCCAGATCATCGTGTGCAGTGAGCCTGAGTACCAGTAGCGTTTCCGCGCCACGCGCGAGTTCCCTAGCAGGAACGGGATCAGCCCGACGATTCGTTGGATCGGGTCCGTAAACCGGTTCACCCACTGCGTCTGTGTGAACCACTTGGCACGCACAGCCACTGACCAGGCGAAGAAGCCGAGGAACCCTATCAGCACCAGATAGAAGAAAACGTTCCCCGGGAACTCAGTCGATGGGGCCATGCTTACCTCCTCGGCGGGCCTGAACAGTTTTGGCTAGTATTCACCGTGCTAACGCGACCACATGATAGACGGAACACGGGGCAGGAAACAAGGAACGGGGGGAACGAGAATCCACGTTCCTCTGTTCCTCGATCCTTCCTGCGATAGACGGCAGCCTCAGCCGCTCTTCGCCTCCGACGTCTTCTTCGAAGCTCCGAATTCCGCCTCAGCCGGGTTTTCACGTCTTATCGATCGGATGTGCTAATCGGGCTGCCGTCTGTGATCTTTGTCACATTCATTACCTATCCAACGTCTTAGG
This sequence comes from Chloroflexota bacterium, assembly GCA_022574655.1. Classification (GTDB taxonomy): domain Bacteria; phylum Chloroflexota; class Dehalococcoidia; order SM23-28-2; family RBG-16-64-32; genus JACZRQ01. Next base: position 27,897 of record JACZRQ010000009.1, on the reverse strand, counting down.
CTATAGATCGGGATGGGTTTGGGAGAGGAGGATGAATGAACGACGAACTGCTCACTAGGGCGAAGGTCCGCGATTTGGACCGCGAGGCCCTACGAATTCAGAGGCTGCGCGAAGCGCGCAACGCCTCGACTCACAAGGATCACGATGGCGCCAACCCGCCTTCGATGACTCCACGCACGCCGCTTTCGCTGCTCAAAGAGCCGCGCTAGTACAGGCAGGCTATTCAGCCTGACCCGCGCGATACCGGCATGTTGATTTCGATCTAACGCTTCCCAGCCGCAGGCGAGCGTTGAAAGATCAGCCCGGACGCGACTGCCAGCAGGGTGGTCGTTGGCATCAGGATCATCGGCAGGATTAAGTCCCGGACCACCACCACGCCGAAAAACACCAGCCCAAGGCAGGCAACGACCGTGGACTTCTGGATCCTTTGCCTGAATTTGCTCGGTCGTATCGAGACCCAGATCGCGGGCACGAAGCCGACGCCAATCAGGGCGAACAGGCCGGCCGCGTCGGCCACGTCCGGGTCGAGCAACGCCTCGCCGCCGAAGAACACCATCGGCAGCATTCCCAGTAGCCCCCCGACGAGGCCCGTCCACGAGATGCCTTGGTCGATCAGCGGATCCTCAGGCGTCTCTTCGCTCGCCAGATCCGCTTCTCGCTGAACGCGCGCCGCCTCAATCTCCTCAGGCGACCGCTGCTTGCGCTCTTCCCGCTTGCGCCGTCTGGTGTCCTTACGCCGAGTGATCTAAGTCGCCCCCGTAGGCGTCGCGTTCACAAATGTTATCGCTCGTGTCCGTGGCTGCCTACTCCGTTCCGCTCTTCGCCTCGCCGAACTGCTTGCGAAGGTCGTTCTTCAGCACCTTACCCAGGTAGTTCCGCGGTAGGTCGTCCACGAAGTCGTAGAACTTCGGCGCTTTGAAGCTCGCCAGCCGCTCCTTGACGAACGCCGTCAGGTCATCGATCGATGCCTTCTCGCCTTCCTTGAGGACGACGATCGCCTTCACCTCTTCGCCCCACTCCACGTCCGGAACGCCGATCACCGCCGCGTCTTCGACGGCCGGGTGCTGCTGCAGGATGCTCTCGATCTCGCCCGGCGCGATGTTCTCGCCGCCGCGGATGATCAGGTCCTTCGTCCGGCCCGTGATGTACAGGTAGCCTTCGTCGTCCATCCAGCCCACGTCGCCCGTGTGCAGCCAGCCGTCCCTTATCGCCTCCCTCGTCTCCTCGTCGCGGCCCAGGTACCCGGACATCACGCGCGCTCCCTGCGCCACGATCTCGCCTTCTTGTCCGGCGGGCAGAACCTCGCCCTCCGGGTCCATGATCGCGACGGCGATGTCTTCCATTGGCTTTCCCACGGATCGCAGCCGCTTCAGCGCCAGTTCGCGCACTTCCGGCGGACCGTCCGGTATCTGGTGGTCGTCCGGTCCCAGGAACGTCAGCGACGACGTGCTCTCCGTCTGGCCGTAGGCGTTCATCAGGCCGCAGCTGAACTTCTCGACCGCCTTCGTCACCACCTCGTAGGGCATCGGCGCGGCGCCGTACGCGACCAGCTTCAGCGAGCTGATGTCTCGTTTATCGAACTCCTCGTGCTCCATGATCCGCTTCAGCATCGTTGGCACGACGAAGCTGTGCGTCACCTTGTGCGTCTCCACCGCCTCCAGCCACGCTCCCGGGTCGAACTGCGGTAGAATCACCATCTTGCGCCCGCCCCAGACAGACGAAAGCATCGTCGTCGCTCCGGCCACGTGGTAGAACGGCACCGAGACGAGCAACACGTCCACGTCCTCCGCCGCCGGATCGGCGGGGGCGACGGTGTTCGTCACGTAGACGGACATGCCCAGGTACGTCAGGAGCACTCCCTTTGGCAGGGCCGTCGTGCCGCTGGTGTAGATCACGATCGTCGGGTCCATATCGTCGATGTCGGTGAAGATCTCTTCCGGCTCGTGCTCAGAGATCAGCTCGTCGTAACTCAGCATCCCCTCCGGCTTCGATTCGATGCCGACGAAGTGTTTCACAGTTTCCAGGTCAGGCTTGATCGCGTTCGCCAGGTCCAGGTAGCGGTCGCCGACGAACAGCACCGACGCCTGAGAGTTGTTGCACATGTACGAAAGCTCTTCCCGCTTCGCACGGTAGTTCAGAGGCACGAACACCGTCCCCAGCTTCGCGCAGGCGTAGTACGTCTCCACGAACTGGGGCGAATTCATCGCCATCACCGCCACGCGGTCTCCTTTGCCCACGCCGAGCGATTGCAGCGCATTCGCCAGCCGGTTAACGCGCTCTTGCAACTCGGCAAAGGAGCGGTCCGCACCCTCGCACGTCATCGCCGTGCGGTCCGGTACAACGGACGAGGCGATCATCAGGAATTCAGCAGTATTCATCGTTACCTCCGGGCCTGGTTTCGTCGAACCAACAGCCGTCTCGCGATAGCTTTCAGCATATCTTCCGGCACGGAGTCCGACGGACTATTAACGTAGCCGAAACCCCACACTGCGCGCCAGTCCTAGCCCGTACGTGAGACGCAGTCTCGGCCCGCAGGTATCACGGCACGCACACCATGCCTTCGGGCGCTCCGGGCCCGCAAATCAGCCTACTCGTATCCACGCGCACTGTGTCGCCGCTAACCTCCACCGGAAATCGGTCCATCCCTCTCGATGCGGGACCGAACGCCAGCGAGCCATCGAGACTGTAGGTCTCGCGGTGGGAAGGCGCCCTGAACCATCCCGTCTGGTCCTCGAACTCAAGGCTTGGTTGCCATTCGATGTGGTCCTTCAGATGTCCTCCCGCCCGGTCGCTTAGCGCGATGACCTCGCCCGACGCCAGCTTCACGACGAAGAATCCCTCCTCCTCGAAATGCACCGGCTCCCCCACCGCGAATTCGTCCACCTGTCCGGCCACGACAGTCGGCGAGACGTCAAGGACCGCCGGCCACGCGAATGCCACGACTAGCACCAAGCCAAGAACGACAGCCGCCAGCCCGGCTCCCACCAGCAGCGGGCCGCGCGACAGCCGCCAGCGTCCCTTTGGCGCAGGCTTCGCGACCGGCACATTTTCCATACCCCAATTCTACTCCCGCCAGTGGGTGTCCACCCGACGTTCTGAGCGCCACCAAAGTGGGACAGACGCACGAATCGAACCGCGCCCCTACGACTGCGGCGGCACTGACGGTACATCGTCCGGATCGTACTCCGGGCCCAGATTCAGCCGCGAGAGGTCCACGAAGATCTCCCCGAACTCAGTCACCTCGACTTCGAAGCGGTCGAGCCCACGTGTGCACTCCGAGTCAAAACAGCGGCCGGTGTAGTCGTAAAAGTGGTTCTGGCACGGCTCGTTGAACCAGCCCGTCGTCCCCATGAACTCCTCGTTGATGAACCACAGCGTTCGGCATTGCGACTGCGGGTTCTTGTCGTACAGCGCCAGGATCTCGTCACCCTCGAGCCTCACGATCCAGAATCGGTCGATCTCGAAGTACTTCGGCAGACGCACCTCGTAGTCATCGACGCTGCCCGCCTCGATTGCAGCTGGATCGCGGAACCCGCCTCCGATCGCAAACAGAAGTCCCAGGCCACCCGCCAGCACTAAGCCGAGCAGTATCGGGACACCAAGGGAATACCTCTGAAGCCACCCCCATACCTTACCGGGAACCGTCCGCATCTCACTTCCACCCACTTCCTCTACCCTCCCGTTCCTAACCTGACGCGCCTGCGGCCTTCACGCCGCGCTTCCCCTGATCGCTCGCCAGCGCCAGCGCCGCCAGTCGCGACTCCAGTGTGATGCCCTGTTCGAGCGAAAGTTCCACGCCGTCTCTAATCGCTCTCTTGGCGAGCACGATCGCCTCCGCGGGTCGTCGCTCCAACCCTCGCCTCGTCAGCGCTTCTGCTTCCTCGTACAGTTGGTCTCGCGGCACCACACGCTGAACGAGCCCGTGCCTGAGCGCCGCCTCCGCGTCGATCGGATCGCCTGTCAGGATCATCTGCATCGCGATCCCCGGCGGCACGTGTCGCGGCAACGTCTGCGTACCTCCAGCGGACGGGATGTATCCCAGGCTCACCTCCGGCAGCCCGACCTGCGCATCGTCAGAGGCGATTCGCAGGTCGCAGCACATCGCTAGCTCGATCCCGGCGCCCAGCGCGTAGCCCTGGATCGCCGCCACCAGCAGCTCGTCCATCGAGAGCATGAACCACCACAGATCACGTTCCCGACGCGCTCGCCTCGACTCCACATACGAGGGTGCGGTGCCGAACTCGCTGATGTCCGCTCCTGCGGAGAACGCTCGGTCGCCCGCGCCCTTGAAGATCACCGCCTGCACGTCTGGATCGTCGCGGACGGCGTGCATCAGGTCCCACAGCTCGTCGCGCATCTGCATGTTCATCGCGTTCAGCACGTCGGGACGGTTCAGCGTCACCCAGGCGATTCCGGCGTCGTCCTTTTCGTAGAGGATCATGCTCATCTTAGGAACCCGCGGACTTTAGTCCGCGGTCGTTCGTCCCGCTCTACTTCCAGTCCGGTTTCACGATCGCGCTCCGTTCCTTCGTCTTGAACGTGCGCTCGATCTCGGCGTTGACCTTCTCCGTCAGCTCGCGAGTTCCGTCCGACCCCTCGCGCATCGAACTGCTGCTCCACGTCCGCAGCTTTGCCAGGTCCGCCTTCTTCAGCTTCGCCTCGTCCGCCAGATGGCTGACGACGAGCGAAAGCAGCTCCTTCACCTCGTCTCGCTCGAACTCCAGCTTCATCTAGCGGCCCCTTTCGCCTGCTTCGCAAACCGGCCCTTCTTGCGGATCTGGCGGGTCGTCTTCTCGTCGCCGTAGCTGCCGAGCGATCCATTGATCGCCGCAGTCAGTTCTTCCAGCTTCGGCGTGCCGTCGTGCTCGCCCCGCCAGCCCCGAATCCGCTGCTTCCCGTCCTGCGACACGCCGCTGTTATCGATCACGTACGACGTGATCAGGCTGATCAAGGACCACGCCTCATCTGTCTCCAGGATCACTTGCATCTGTTACTTCCCCTTGAACTCCGGCTTGCGTTTCTCTAGGAAGGCGCGCACGCCCTCCGCTCTGTCTTCCGTCGTCTGAAGTATCACCGTCAGGTCCGTCTCGTAGCGCAGCGCCTGCTCCAGCGGCATGTCGATCCCCCGTGAGATCACTTCCTTCGCGTACTTCACCGCCAGGGGCCCGCGCTCCGCGATGCGCCCGGCGATCCGCTCCGCCTCGCCGACAACCTTCTCGCGTGACACGACCGCGCTCACGAGGCCGATGCGAAACGCCTCATCCGCCCCGATGCTCTCGCCGGTCAACACAATTTCAAGCGCCTTTCCCCGGCCAACGAGCCTCGCCAGCCGCTGCGTCGCGCCGGCCATCGGTATCAGCCCCATCGCCGTCTCCGGTAACGCGAACCGCGCACCTTCCGCCGCCACTCGCACGTCGCAGGCCAGCGCCAGCGCCAGGCCGCCGCCGATCACGTCGCCGTTGATCGCGCAGACCACCGGCTTCGACATCTCCGCCAGGCACCCGAACGGGTCGTCCAGCATGCCGGCGTCTCGCGCCGCTTCCAGGGAGTCGTCGCCGTGGCTGGCCAGCGCCTCCCAGTCCCAGCCAGAGCAAAACACGTCGCCCTCCCCCGTCAGTACAACCGCTCGTACGTCAGCATCGTCCGCCAGCGCCTCGCAAACGTCGTGAAGCTGTACGATCACCGTCGTATCGATCGCGTTGTGATGATCGGGCCGATCGAGCGTCACCCGCGCGACCGCGCCCCGTTTCTCGAAAGACAGACTCATCTCAGGGGTTAGACCTCCAGCGCCCGAATTGTAGCAAAGGGCGCCAACGTGGGACACGGGAGCGTAATTTAACAATTAGCGACTAATCCAGAAACGCCCGGTTGAGATCCGAAGAGGCCAGACTCGATCCATTCGCACCTCTTTAGGTGCAACAAGGCCAACCCCGCCGAAAGTGGACATTTGATTAGAATTCTTGAAAATGTAACGAAAGTGGTTGACAATCTGTCGATATCTGTGCGACAACTGATTGGTAATTCTCCCCGTCGTCCACCTTGCCTTGGTAAGGTGAATTGGCGGGGTTATTGTTTTCCAAGCGATCACCCATGACTGAACAGAGAGTTGTCCTGTTCGTTGACTCCCAGAATCTCTACCATTGTGCGCGTGCCGCCTTCTTCGCGCCGGATGCTTCGCACACCCACGGTCAATGTGACCCTATCCGCCTCGGGGAGTTGATCTGCTCTCGCCCGCCTCAGGGATTCACGCGGGTGCTCCACCAAACCCGCATCTACACTGGCCGTCCCGAATCTGGCAGGCAACCGAAGGCGTATGGTGCTCACATGAAGCAATGTGCCGCTTGGCAGGCTGCTGGCGCGGCCATTATCTCCCGTACTCTCCGGTATCCACCTGATTGGCCGTCTTCAAAGGCGCAGGAGAAAGGCATCGATGTCGCGCTCGCAATCGACTTCGTGGCGTTGGCTATCGATGGGGCATTCGACGTCGGGATCATCTGCTCGACCGACTCGGATTTAAAGCCTGCACTTGAGTACGTCTCGGACAAGTTTGATGGTGGCCCGCGCGGAGAGGTCATGGCCTGGCGGAGTCCAACCGCTTCGCGACGACTGAGCATTCAAAGCAAGAATGTCTGGTGCCACCAGCTTGATCGCGCGGACTACGATCAGGTCTCTGATCACACTGACTACAACCTGTAGCCGTTCTTCCCCCTTCCCCCTTCTCTCGTTAGCTCCTTCCTCTATACTTGTCCCACCATGAAGCAGATGGACCGCCGCCTCCTCATCCTCATGCGCCTGCGCGAGGAGACCCCCGTCCGTGCCAGCGACCTCGCGGAGACCTGCGGCTGTTCCGTCCGTACGATCTACCGCGACATCGACGCTCTCTGTCAGGCGGGCGTGCCCGTCGCCGCGATGGCTGGCGAAGGTTATCGCCTCGTCCCCGGATACCACCTGCCGCCAGTGGCACTAACCGTCGAAGAGGCTGTGCAGCTCCTGCTCGGGGCAGACATGGCGCTAGGCCTCGGCACCGAGGAGCAGAAGGAGGCGTCACGCTCCGCATCGGCGAAGGTCGAGGCCGTCCTCGACCCGGAGACGCGCCGTGAGGTCGACCGCCTGCGCGACCGCATCCACGTCTCGCACTGGAACCGGCGCGAGCCGTCACCCTGGCTGCCGTTGATCCAGCGCGCGGTCGCCAACGACCAGGTCGTCATGCTCCGCTATCATTCCTACAGCCCCGATCGTGTCACCGAACGCAAGGTCGAGCCCTACCACCTCATCTTCTACAGCGACGACTGGCACCTCGTCGCTTACTGCCGCCTTCGCGAAGACATGCGCGACTTCCGCGCCAGCCGTATCCGCGACGCCGTTTTGCTCCCTGAGCACTTCGAACGCAACCTCAAAGTCGATCCTGAGCACGATTCGAACAGCCGAGAATCGCAAGAGGTTCGCGTCTGGATGGACGAGTCCGCCGTACCCTGGGCGCGCGAAACGCCGATGTTCGGCTTCATCCGCGAGGAGCAGGCTGAGGGCGGCTCCGTCTTCGTCTTCGAGACCTGGGACGTGCGGCGCCTCCTGCCCTGGCTGTTGAGCTGGGGCAGCTCCGCCCGCGTCCTCTCACCCCCCGAAGTCGTCACCCGCGTCCGCGTAGAAGCCGAGCGCCTCGTCCGCGCCTACGCCGAAGCGTAGTTCGCGAGTCTTGTCCTGTAGGGGCGCAGCACGCCTCAAAATCGTCCCACCCGACTTGGCCGCATGTTTGTCGGATTCCCGAAAGGCTTTGGTAATCAGGTGTGCTGCGCCCCTACCCCACCGAAGCCGCCGACTTCAGTCGGCGGTGCCGCAACACTATCAACTATCCACTGTCCGCTTACCACTAACCACTTCCCACTTCCCCTACTGACAACCCGCTGTCACCGGCGTGCCTTAACCTCACATCATTCCAACCTAAAGGAGGTACGAAAACCATGGAAGTTGTTAACTTTCACATCCAGATCACCAGCGAGGACCCCGATCGCCTCAAGAGCTTCTACCGCGAGGTTGTCGGGCTCCCCAACGTCCCCGAGATGGGTGACGGCGCCTTCGCCGTCGGCGGCGCCAACCTCTTCGTCGACGGCCACAGCGAGACAAAAGGCGCCACGAAGGAGCCGCAGCGAATGCTCGTCGACCTCGTCGTCGCCGACCTCAAGGCCGAGCAGACCCGTCTCGAAGCACAGGGTGTCAAGTTCATCCGCCGCGAGGGCAAGGAAGAGTGGGGCGGCACCATCTCCACATTCCTCGATCCGGACGGCAACTACTGCCAGCTAATCCAGTATCCTCAACAGGCGTAACATCCCGAAGAGCCGGCCTCGTGTCGCCTTGGACAACCGAATAACGCCGTGGGGGCGACCCTGGCGGTCGCCCTCAGCAGAACAAGGAGCCGCCATGAAAGTTCAGTTCGTCGCCGGCGTCACGCCGATCGTCGATGACGCCGCATCCGCGCTGGACTTCTGGCGCGATAAGCTGTCGCTGCCCTTCGTCCCTGTGGAGGAGGGCAGCGACTATTCGGTCGCCGAAGTCGACGGCCTCAAGCACTTCGGTCTCTGGACGCTCGCCGACGCCGCTCGCAGCACCTTCGGCCGCGATGACTGGCCCGCCGACGTCCCGCTTCCCCAGGCGACCATCGAGCTGGAGGTCGATGACGTGGCGGCCGCCGTCGCCGAGCTGAAGTCCAAGGACGTCCGCATCCTCCAGGACACTAAAGTCGAGGAGTGGGGCCAGACCACGGCACGGCTGCTCTCACCCGAGGGTCTGCTGATCGGGATCACCTACACGCCGGGGCTTCGGGAACAGGCGTCGTAGCGTGGACCCGAAAGGCAAGGTCGCGATCGTCACCGGTGCTGCGATGGGCGTCGGCAAAGGCATCGCCCGTCAACTGGCCGCAGCCGGCGCACGCGTCGTCATCGCCGAGATCAACGAAGACGCGGCTCGGTCTACGGTCGAGGAGCTTCGCGCGGACGGTGGAAACGTCGAGTTCGCACACGTCGACGTCCGCGTCGACAGCGAGCTGCGTGATCTCATCACGTCCGCGCCCGACCGCTTCGGATCGCTCGACATCCTCGTCAACAACGCTGGCATCCGTCGGGGCGTCGTCTTCCCGGAGGTGGGGCCCGAACTCTGGAGCGGCGTACTCCACATCTTCTTGCGACAGGTCATGTACGGGACACAGCTCGCGCTCGAGACGATGAGCGATCGCGGCGGCGCAGTCGTCAACATCGCCTCTGGGGCGGGTGTCGGCTTCGGCTACCACAACTGGCCGGAGTACGCCGTCGCTAAGGCCGGCGTCATACGCTTCACGACATCCATCGTCCGCGTCGCCGCTGCCGCCAACGTTCGCGTGAACGCCATCTGCCCCGGCTGGGTCGCGACCGAATCGGTAAGCGAGTACACCAGCGGCTGGACGGAGGAGGAGAAGAAGAAGCGAGAAGTCCCGGACCCGATGGTCAAGCCCGAGGAGATCGGCGACTCCGTACTTGAGTTCGTCCGCGACGACACCCTCGCCAGCCGGGTCATGCTCCACTACCACCCGAACGACCGCAAGCTCGTCCCCGTCGATACGGAGTACTAGATGATGACCTGGAACGAGTTCGCCGAAGCCGCGCCGGAACTCGCCGAACGGGGCGAGAAGCGCCTTCGTGTCGGCGTCGCCTACATTGCTACGACGGCGAAGGACGGATCGCCGCGCGTCCATCCCTTCACGCCCCTTATCGGCGGCGGTCGTTTGCTGGCGCTCATCGCCACCCACACGGTCAAGTACGGCAACCTCCTTCGCGACCCCCGCTGCGCGATCCATGCCTGGCTCGGCGACAACGATGAGGAGTTCGCGATCATCGGCCGCGCCGTCGTCTCCGACGACTGGGCCACGCGAATGCAGGCGGCGATCGAGGCAAAGAAGATCAACATGACCAGCAAGAACGACGTCGCCTTCGAATTCACGATCGATAGCGCCCACTGGGCCATCTGGGAGGGTCTCGGCACGCCAGACATCCGCCGCCGCGCCGAACGCTGGCCCTGATGTTGACGCCGTAGACGGGCGGGCATCCTGAGCGCTCAGGACATTCTTCGACGGACTCGGCGTCTCTTGCGAAGGATATGGGGCGACGTCACGGTCGCGACCGACGCCCATCCCGCCCCACACAATCACCGATCAGTGGCTACGTCCCCGGTTCCACGTTCACTCCGCTTTTGCTATCATCCGGCGCAGACCAAACCGCGTCACGGAGGAGCCCTTTGTCCGAACTCGCCCTGGATGGCATTCGCGTAGTCGATCTCTCGCAAGGCATCGCCGGTCCTTATTGCGCAAAACTCCTCGGCGATCTGGGTGCCGAGGTCATCAAGGTCGAGCCGCCGGACGGTGACTACACCCGTCGCCTCGGACCCTTTCCGAACGACGAGCCTCATCACGATAAGAGCGGGCTCTTCATCCACCTCAACGCCAACAAGAAGAGCGTAACGCTCGACATCGACTCAGACCAAGGCCGCGATGTTCTGGACAAGCTGCTCGATAAGGCGGACGTCGTCGTCGAGAGCGAGCAGCCGGGACGGATGGCCGCACTCTCACTGGGCTACGACGATCTCAAGTCCGCCCATCCGACACTCATCTACTGCTCCGTGACTCCCTTCGGCCAGACCGGGCCGTACAGCTCGTATAAGGGCAACTCTATGACGGCGATGGCGCTCTCCGGTCTCATGTACATCACCGGCGACCACGACAAGGAACCCCTCTGCACCGGTGGCGAGCCCGCCGAATACTTCGGCGCCCTCCACGCCTGGGTCGCGGTGCTCGCCGCGCTCGAACACCGGTCGAACAGCGGCCAAGGACAGCACATCGACGTCTCCATGCTCGAATCGCTCGGCTGCGCCGACGAGTACAACACCGTCGCCTACTCCTACCTCGGTGCGATCCGCAAGCGCTTCTACTCCCGTCATCTCATCCCCACTTACCCCAGCGAGATCTTCCCTTGCCGCGACGGCCACATCGTCGTCATCGGCGGGGCCAGCGGCTTCCCACTGATGATGGCGGTTCTGCTGGAGCAACCGGAACTTGAGGAGACCCCGCTCTTCCAGAACCTCTGGCTACGCACCTTCCAGTGGCAGGAGTTCGAGAAGATCCTCCGCCCCTACCTCATGGAACACGATCAGGAGGACCTTCTGACCAGAGCCCAGGAGCTGCGAATACCGTTCGCCGCCGTCCTCAACCCAGAGACCCTCCTTGAGAACCCCCACCTTCGCGAACGCGGCTTCTTCGCGGAAGTCGATCAGCCGGGCGTCGGACCGCTGCCGCTCGCAGCCAACCTCTTTCGCATGTCCGAAACCCCGCTTCGCACCGGCCCAGCGCCACAGCTCGGCCAGCACACGCAGGAATTGACGGGATGACCGGCCTCCCTCTCTCTGGCATCCGCGTCCTCGATCTCACCCAGGTCTACGCCGGCCCCACCTGCACGCGCATCCTCAGCGACCTCGGCGCCGAAGTCATCAAGGTCGAAGGCCTCCGTCGCATGGACATCACACGCAACTTCGCCATCGCCGATAACGATAGCCAGGAAGACTACTGGAACCACGCCGGCTACTTCCTCTACCGAAATGGGGGCAAACAGTCGCTGACCCTCGACTTCACCGATGAAAAAGCCATCGAACTCTTTAAGAAGCTCGTTCCCGAAGCGGACATCATCGCGGAGAGCTTCACCCCGCGCGTCATGGATAAACTCGGCCTCGGCTACGAATCTCTGCGCAAGATCAAAGAAGACATCATCATGATCAGCCTTTCCGGCTACGGCCGTAACGGCGCCTGGCGTGACTTCACCGCCTACGGCATGGGTCTGGAACCAGCCTCTGGCATCGCCTCGATGACTGGATATCGGGGCGGCGATCCGTTGCGCACGGGCATCTCGTTTACGGACCCGTATTCCGGCGTCGCTGGAGCCGGCGCCACGCTCGCGGCGCTCGTCTACCGCCGGCGTACGGGCAAGGGCCAGCACATCGATCTCTCGGAGCAGGAAGCGGCGATCCCCGTCGTCGGCCATGCGCTGATGGATCAGGCCATGAACGGTCGCAACCCCGAGCGCATCGGCAACCGCAGCCACTGGTTCGCCCCGCAGGGCTGCTATCGCTGTAAGCGGAGCGAAGCAGAGTCCACCTCAGGCGGAGGCGACGACAACTGGCTCGTCATCACCATTCGCGACGACGACGAATGGGCCGCATTCTGTAACGCGGTCGGCCACTCCGATTGGGCAGACGACAAGTGTTTCGAGACCGTCGAGTCTCGCTTCGAGCACCACGACGAAATCGACGGACTGATCTCATCGTGGACGCGCGAACAGGATCAGGCGGAAGCGATGCACCTCTTGCAGAGCGCCGGCGTGATCGCCGCCGCCGTCCTCAACCCGAAGCAGGTGCTCTTCGATGAGCACCTCAAGGCCCGTAACTTCTTCGACAGAGTCGACACCGGCGATCACGGCGTGCGTCCCGTCCCCAAACAGATCGGCGCCCAGTTTTCCGCCTTCGCCCCTGACACCGCCCGACGCGCGCCCAAGCTGGGCGAGCACAACAAAGACATCCTTCAAGGCATGCTTGGACTGTCAGACGAAGAACTTGCGAAACTAGAGGAGGAAAAAGTCGTCGGTAACGCGCCTGTCAGCGAAGTGCCTGTTGCGCTGATGCGAATGTTCGTTCAGTGGCCCACTACGACGTTCCTGGGGATGAGCGCTCTCGCGGCACTTGAGGCAGACTACAAACAACAACTCGGTATTGAAGACGGAAACGGAGACGGATCTTGAGCGGTATCAAATTCGGAGCAGTGGCCACGCAGGCAGGCGTATCGTGGGAGAGCCTGCTTGCCGTATGGCGGGACATGGACGTCAACTCCAACTTCGAGTCCATGTGGCTCATGGACCACTTCGTCACCAGCTTTGGCACCGCCGCCGGCGCCGAGGGCCCCTGTATGGAGAGTTGGACCGCCCTCGCGGCCCTCGCGCAGGCCACGACCCGGATCCGCATCGGTATCCTCGTCTCCGGTAACACCTACCGCCACCCGCTCGTTCTCGCCAAGCAGGCGACGACTGTCGATCACATCTCCAACGGTCGCCTGGAGTTCGGTCTCGGTGCCGCCTGGCACCCTTACGAACACGAGGTCTACGGCATCCCCTTCCACACCACCCGCGAGCGCCTGGAGCGCTTCGACGAGGCCGTCCAGTACATCAAGCTGCTCTGGACCGAAGAATCCCCGACGTTCAGCGGCAAGTATTACCAGCTCGACGAGCCGCCCTACAACCCGCCCAACATCCAGAAACCGCACCCGCCGATCCTTCTAGGCGGTGGTGGCGAGAAGAAGACGCTTCTCACGGTCGCCAAGTACGCCGACGCCTCCAATATCATGGGCACGCCCGAAGAAGTCGCCCACAAGTTCAGCGTTCTCGACAAGCACTGCGAGAAGATCGACCGCGATCCTGCGACCATCCGGCGGACGATTCAGATTCCCCTCTACCTCACCGAAGACGACGACTTCAAGAAGCGAGTCCTTCAAGGCTTCGCCTCGACCGGCGGCACCACCGTTGACGTGGCTGCGAGGTCGTTGCTGATCGGCAGCACCGACGACATCAAGGAGCAGGTCCAGGCCTACGTCGATGCCGGCGTACGGGAATTCATGCTCGCGCAGTGGCCGCGCTTCCACCCCGACGCCCTCCGCAGCTTCTCCACCGACGTAATCCGCAAGTTCCGCTAGGAGGGGCCCATGACCGCAGTTCTCGTAACAGGCGGCACCGGCGACCTCGGCAGCGCGCTCGTGGACAGGCTCGTCAAAGCCGACCATGGCGTCCGTATCATGAGCCGCGGCGCTGGCCCTGCCTCCGGCGGCCTGGTGACCGAATGGGCGCAGGCCACACTCGAGACCGGGGACGGCCTCGCTGAAGCCGTCGACGGCATTGAGTGCGTCGCCCACTGCGCCTCCAGCCCCTTCCGAAAGACGAAAGAGGCGGACGTCGCGGGTACCCGCCGCTTGCTTGACGCATCGAAGGCAGCGGGCGTATCGCATTTCCTCTACATCTCTATCGTCGGTATCGACAAGGTCCCCAACCCCTACTACAAGCACAAACTCGCTGCCGAGAAGATCATCGAGGACGCCGGAGTCCCCTACACCATCCTCCGCGCCACCCAGTTCCACGCCCTTCTGGACCGGATGTTTGCTGACGGTCTCCTCCGCTTCCCCATCGGCGCCGTTCCCGGCTCCTTCAAATTCCAGACGATCGACACCGCCGAAGTCGCCGGCCGCATGCTCCAGCTCGTCGAAGCCGGCCCCAGCGGCCGCGTCGCCGACATCGGCGGCCCGGAAGTCCTCGACGCTGGTGACATGGCCCGGTCGTGGATCGCCGCCACCGGTCGCCGGCGCATCGTCCTCCTACTCCCGCTCTTCGGCAAGATCGCCAGCGGCTTCCGTCAGGGGCTCAACTGCACCCCCGAAAACACCTACGGCAAGATCACCTGGACTGGCTGGCTCGCCGACAAGTACCGCTCCAAGCCGTCTTAGCCGCCGTGGCGAAGCCAATCCCCCTGCGCGTCCGCCCTTAACCGTCGGCCAGCTCCATCCTGGCCTGTTCAATGCACCTTACCATCTGGGTAGAACCAGTAGTTCCAGTTCCACAGTCAATCAGGAACGTGTCCACCAGCTCGGTCTGATCATTTTGTGCGACTATCTTCACGTCGCCGCTGACAACGTGGTCTCGGTCGCCATCGCCTCGCCACTTGAGATCGATCCCGGCACAGCCCATCTTGATCTCCACCCTCGACCCGCGAAGGCTCTCAGGTAGGGAGTCGGATGGGATCGCCGGAAAGTACTTTCCCCCCATATAGGTTGCTTCCCCTGCGCAAATCGCTTTTACAAAATCGATCCTTCTGTCCAGCTTGGCACATAGATCTGCGAACTCCTCGTCTGGACAGCTGAACGCCGAAGTGGCGTCTTTGTAACAGTAGACGAACACCACCAAGAGGATGCCGACGGTCACCAGCACTGTAATAATCCCGCCCAAAGTCTCTTTGCCGGGCTTCGGCGGCCATTCGTAGCAGAATCCTCGTTGACCTCCATCGTTTTCGCGGGGCATTGGATCCCTCCTTGCCTCGAGTTGCGGTTCAGCGCGGAGAGCCTCGGGCAGGTCCGTATCTGCAACGCGCCTCACCGATGAGAGCAGCCCAAAGATTATACTTTCTCCTCCGTGGCGTGGTTCCAGGGGCCATCGCCAGGCCCAGCGGCCGCGACGACGATATCGGTGGTAGGGCGGGTCACGGAAGGGCGCGAGGGCCCTCGGTGTGTCGTCCGGTTGCCGCCGTCGGCCAGACGCCCTACTCTCGCCCCTTCCCGCTCATCCTGAGGCTCTCGTAGGATGAGCGGAGCACCGACGTTCCGAATCGCCAAGCCATGACCACCACCATCGAACTCATCCCCCACCTCGACGCCGGCGACCGCGCCCTCTGGCGCGGCGACCAGAACCTTCGCCCCCTCAGCGACCTCGGCCGCCGCCAGGCCGAATCCATCGCCGCCGCCTTGGCTGCTGGCGGCTCGATCGACTCCCTCTACGCCAGCCCCGCCCTTCGCTGCGTCCAGACCCTCGAACCGCTCGCCGTGCGGCTCGGCATCTCCGTCGAAATCGTCCCTGACTTGATCGAAGGTCACCTCGACGAAGATCGTCTCGCCTTGGGCGAGCGCTGCCTCAACGCGCTCCGGTCGCTCGTCGCGCAGAACGAAGGTCGACGCGTCGTCGCCTGCTCCCACGGCGACCTGGTCCCCGGCTTCGCAGAGCACGTCGTCAGCCACCTCGGCGTCCCGGATACCCACCGCCTCGAACGCCGCGGACAGTGGTACACCGTTCGGCTCGACCCTGACGCCATCGCCATCGAACTCAACCTCGGCCCCGACGACTTCCCGCGCTAGGCCGTCGCCGCAATCGGGCCGAAAATCCGGTGATAAAATGAACTCAAGGAGCGTCCATGAGATTCGTAGTTGCTCTCGTCGCCGCAGTCTTGGTTCTCGTCCTCGTCGGCTGCTCGTCGTCTGACGGCCGGGAAGCCTCTCTCCGCGAAACCGTCGCCGACTACGTCAGAGCGTGGCAAGATCGCGACCCGCAGGCGTACGACCTCAACCACGAGTCGTACAGAGAAGCGTGCAGCCCCCTCTCCGCGGAACAACTCTTCGACACCGTTGACACTTGGTATGGGCCCGACTGGGACACCGCCGAACTTCGCATCCTCTGGATCGAAATCGACGAGGACCGCGCGACCGTCGACTACGATCTCTACGTGGACGGCCGGAGCATCGGCTTCGGCGAGCCGCGTGTCTTCTGGTTGTACGAAGACGGCCACTGGTGGCGGGCCAGCGAGAACCCCAAGCCATGCTCGCCGCAGACCGCATTTGGGTCCGTCGTCTGGAAGCTCCCAAGCCTTGAGGAAGCGGTTGAACGTACCGGATACGACATCGCGACCCCCGGCTTCGTCCCCGGCGGCTACGAACCAGTCGATGACATAGCCGTCGTAAATCACTTCCGCGTCGGCAGGTCCGTCGAGCAGGCCTGGGCCCCAGCGGACGGGTCTTCGCGGTTCTCTCTCCGCCAGGACCAGACGCAGACCCAACTCGGTGGAGGAGAACCGTTCAGCATCCCCGGCCTATCCGGTGAGCGAAAGCTCCTTCCCGTCGACTCGACGCGCCCTAATCCACTACTCACGCTCCTCTGGCACGATGGCGAGTTCACCTTCATTCTCTCGGCACTCCTCGTCGGTTCATTAACAGAGGACGTCTTGCTGGACGTCGCAGCCTCCGTCGCCATCGACTGAACCCCACCGTCTTTGTCATTTCGCTCATCTCTTGAACCCGCTTCGCATTGACTGTCGCCCCGGATCGTCGTATCCTCACGCTCGCGTAAGAGTTAGATTCGGAGGTCCCGCAATGAAGTTCGGTGTCCAAGCGTCCCAGTCGCAGATGGCCTGGCCAGACCTTCTCTCTCTGTGGCAAGACCTCGACCGCAGTTCCACGTTCGATTCCCTCTGGCTGATGGACCACTTCGTCACCGGCACAGGGCAGGCCTTCGGCGCGGAGGGCCCCTGCCTCGAAGGCTGGACCGCCCTCGCGGCTCTCGCCCAGGCGACGTCTCGCGTGCGGCTCGGCATCATCGTCAGCGGCAACACATACCGCCACCCGGTGGTACTCGCCAAGCAGGCCACTACCGTCGACCACATCTCCAACGGGAGGCTCGAGTTCGGAATCGGCGGCGCTTGGCACGTGTACGAACATCAGGCTTACGGCATCCCCTTCTACACCACCGGCGAGCGGCTCAAACGTCTTGACGAGGCCGTGCAGCTGATCAAGCTGCTCTGGACCGAAGACTCCCCGACCTTCGAGGGCGACTACTATGGCCTCGACGAGCCTCCGTACAACCCGTCCAACGTTCAGAAACCTCACCCGCCGATCATGATCGGCGGCGGCGGCGAAAAACGTACGCTGCTGACCGCGGCCAAGTATGGTGACGCCTCCAACGTTCAAGGCACCCCCGAAGAAGTCGCTCACAAGTGGGACGTGCTCAGCAGCCACTGCGAGAGCGTTGGCCGCGACTTCAACACGATTCGTCGCACCATCCAGACCGTCCTTTTCCTGACCGAAGACCCCGCGTTTCAGGAGCGCGTGATCCAGGGAGTGAAATCGCTGCGAGGAGCCTCATCAGATGAGGAAGCGCGAAAGTCCGTTCTGATGGGTTCCCCGGAGCAAGTCGTCGATCAGATCAAGGCCTTCGAAGCCGTTGGTGTGCAAGAGATCGTCCTCGCCCAGTTCCCGTCCGTGCACCAGAAATCGCTGATGCGCTTCTCGGAAGAAGTCATACCCGCATTCCGCTAGGAGATATCCCCGTGACGGAATCACACGTCTCGAAGGCACAACTCATCGAAGGACTGCGCACCAGCGAGCAGCAGTTGATCGACAGCCTCGATTCCGTCGCCGCCGCCGATCTCGAGAGCGGCTGCTACGAGAATGGCTGGAACGCGCGCGAGGTCCTGGCTCACGTCGCCTCAATGGAGTGGACTTACGCCAAGATCCTGGACCTCGCCGCGCAGAGTCCGAACGAAGAGAGTGCCCCCGCTAAGAGCGCCCCTCCCGCGTCCGGCGCCATCGGCAGCTACGCCGACCGGCAGATCGAAAAGCGCGCGCAGGCCAGCGTCGACGAGCTGATCGCGGAGTTCAAAGAAAACCGCGCCAGGACCGTCGCCGTCGTCGAGAACGCGGACGAATCGCTCCTGGCCGCACCCGTCCAGAGCGCCGGCGGCCTCCGAGGCCCTGCCGCCAACGTCCTCCAGGCGCTCGCCGTCGGCCACGTCATGACCCACCTGAACGACATAATGACCGCCGTTCGCAAGGCACCTTGAGCGCCGCCGCCAAGGTAACGACAGACCGTCACGGCGCCACCCTCGTCGTCAAAATCAACCGCCCCGACGTCCGAAACTGCGTCGACGGCGAAACCGCCGGTCTCCTCAACGCCGCCGCGGACGAATTCCGCGCCGACGACTCGCTCGACATCATGATCCTCACCGGCGCCGGCGACGTCTCCTTCTGCTCCGGCGCTGATCTCAAGGCCGTCGATACCCTGATCACCCGCCCCGGCGCGCGCGAATCCGGGCCTATGGGCGTCTCCCGCATCACAGACCTCGGCAAGCCTGTCATCGGCGCCATCAACGGCTATTGCACCGCCGGCGGCCTTGAACTCGCCTGCTGGTGTGACTTCCGTATCGCCTCCGCCAACGCCCAGTTCGGCGTCCTCAACCGACGTTGGGGCGTCCCCCTCGTTGACGGCGGCACGCAGCGCCTGCCCCGCATCGTCGGTCTCGGTAACGCGCTTTACATGATCGAGACCGGCGTCCTCATCGACGCCGAGCACGCGCAGCGCATCGGCCTCGTGCAGGAAGTCGTCCCCGAAGGCAATGCGCTCGACCGCGCCCTCGAAATCGCCGAAGCGCTCTCGAACTACCCCCAGCTCGCCATGCGCAACGATCGCGCCGCCGCCCTCGGCGGACTCACCCTGTCCGAGGACGAAGGTCTCGTCTTCGAAGTCAAGACCCATAGCGAGACCATGAGCGACCCCGCCATGACCGAATGGCTCCGGCGATACGCTGCCGGAGACCGCCCGCCTCCGTTGAGACCGCCGCAGTAGCGGTAGGCTTGAGGGTTCCACCGCGGGCCGCACGCCACAACAGTAGGGCGAGCGTTACGCACGCCTTGCAACTGTCCGACCTTGAAGCGTCCATGACACAGGCGAGCCTTTGCCCGGCGGGTTGCCATTTTCAGGCTTTTCTGCTATCTTGCCCGCGTGAACGCCATTGCCACTGCTTACCGTCGTACACTTTTCGCCGCTCTGCTTCTGGCGGGGCTGGTGGTGGGTCTGGCGATGCTGGAATTCATCGGTCTGCCGGCCGGCGCAGCGAGCGGCGATACTGAGCGCGTCAGCGTCGACAGCCTCGGCGGCGAGGCGAACGGCGGCGACAGCACGGCTGCCGCCATCAGCGATGATGGACGCTTCGTCGCCTTTCACTCCAAAGCTACTAACCTGGTGGCTAACGACACCAACGGCGTCCGGGATGTCTTCGTCCGCGACCGTCAGACCGGGCAGACGACCCGCGTCAGCGTCGACAGCCTCGGCGGCGAGGTGGGTGGTGGCGGCAGCGGTCCCGCCATTAGTGGCGACGGCCGTTTTGTCGCCTTTGCCTCCGTCGCCAGCGATCTTGTGGCTGGAGACACCAACAGTGTCGTTGACATCTTCGTCCACGACCGCCAGACCGGGCAGACGACCCGCGTCAGCGTCGACAGCCTTGGCGGTGAGGTGGATGGTTCCAGTTTGGACGCCGACATCAGCGATGATGGACGCTTCGTCGCCTTTACATCGCACGCCAGCAACCTGGTGGCGGGCGACGCCAACAGCGTCAGGGACGTCTTCGTCCACGACCGCCAGACCGGGCAGACCACCCGCGTCAGCGTCGACAGCGGCGGCGGCGATGCGGACGACTCCAGCCGCTTCGCTACCATCAGCGATGATGGCCGCTTCGTCGCCTTTGAGTCTGATGCCCCTGACCTGGTGCCCGGCGACACAAACGGCTTCCAGGACATCTTCGTCCGCGACCGCCAGAACGGCCAGACAGTCCGCGTCAGCGTCGACAACCTCGGTGGCCAGTCAGACGCCGACAGCTACTTCCCCGTCATCAGCGATGATGGCCGCTTCGTCGCCTTTGGCTCGGATGCCACCGGCCTGGTGCCTGGCGACACCAACGGCTGGGGGGACATCTTCGTCCACGACCGCCAGACCAGCGAGACGACCCGCGTCAGCCTCGACAGTCTAGGCGGCGAGCCGAACGAAGAAAGTTACGGGTCCACCATCAGCGATGATGGCCGCTTCGTCGCCTTTATCTCCTTGGCCACGGACTTGGTGCCTGGCGACACCAATGGCTTCCGGGAGATCTTCGTCCACGACCGCCAGACCGGCCAGACGACCCGCGTCAGCGTCGACAGCCTCGGCGGCCAAGCGAACGACCGCAGCGTCGACCCCGCCATCAGCGGCGACGGCCGCTTCGTCGTCTTTGACGCCGAAGCCACGAACCTGGTGCCGGGCGACACCAACGGCTTCCGGGACATCTTCCTCCACGACCGCGGCGTTGAAACCAACGCACTCTGGGGCGACGACGACTGCAACGGCGCTGTCGCCGCTGTTGACGCCCTCAAGAACCTCCAGCACGTCGCCGCCATCGACTTCACTCAGAACGACCCCTGCTTCCCGCTCGGCGAGACCGTCGGCGTATCGCTCGCCGGCGTCACCAACTACCCCTGGGGCGACATTGACTGCGACCAGGACGTCGATGCCGTTGATGCGTTGGGTATCCTGCGCAGCATCGCGGCGTTCCCCGTCAGCCAGAAGGAAGGCTGTCCTGAGATTGGGTCGGAGGTGCTTGTAAGTTAGCTCCGCTATTGGGCGTTTTCCAATCGGCTACTGCTCGTCGGCCGGATGGTGTCTTTAGCGATCAACCGGATACAGCCCGAAGAGTCGACGTCGGGAGCGGCACCTGCCATTGCATCAACAGTACTAGCGCCGATGGGTTCCCTTATTCGGCCTCCGGGACGATGTCGACGCACGCCGCGAAGGCCAATATGGACCACCCTCCGATCCCGCCAAACCGCTTGATCCGTACTTGCCATCCGTCCGGTATAAACTCCGGCGGCTCTCCGGGTTCCTGCACCGTAAGCGCGCCAGTCGGATGATTGTCGATGATCACGGCATCGTCAACGCTTCCCGACATCTGATAACCTCCGGCGATCGGTCCTTTCCCCTCAGGGCAGGTTGCGCGGGCCGTTTTGGTTGGCGTGGTTGACGGACTCCCCGAACTGTCGGCCACGATCACGTAACCGTTGAGCGCCTTCGGATTGTTCCCGGGATTGGCCTCAGCAACCGGCGATACACTGGCCGCGAACAGACCGATCGCAATCCCCGTGATCAGAACAATACCGAACGCGGCCGCTAACAATATCATCGGTCTCGACTTCTCAGCCATGAGAGCCTCCTTCGTATGGCTAGGCGGACTAAATTGGACAGGTAACCGACTTATACAAGGCTGGATATAACCTGTCAAGCCGTGGAGCTAGGGAGCCCTGGCACATGTACCCTCGCAACCTCATGGAGAGCTTGGCTCCACGGCGTCGAAGGTTGCCATCCCCGCACCCGCCTGCTATCTTGCCTCTTGTGATCGCCATCGCCCCAGCATACCGCCGTATCCTGCTCGCCGCCCTGCTTCTTGCGGCGTTGCTCGTGAGTCTGACGACGCTAGAACTCCTTGACCTGCCGGCCGACGCGGCGGCTGGCGACATTGAGCGCGTCAGCGTCCACAGTATCGGCGGCGAGGCGGATGCCACGAGCAACGACCCTGCCATCAGCGGCGATGGCCGCTTCGTTGCCTTTAACTCGAAAGCCACTGACCTGGTGGCTAGTGACACCAACGGTACCCAGGACATCTTCGTCCACGACCGCCAGACCGGGCAGACCACCCGCGTCAACGTCGACAGCCTCGGTGGCGAGGCGAACGGCTTCAGCGCCAATGCCGCCATCAGCGGCGACGGCCGTTTCGTTGCCTTTTACTCCGATGCCACCAACCTGGTGGACGACGACACCAACGACTCCCGGGACATCTTCGTCCACGACCGCCAGACTGGGCAGACGACTCGCGTCAGCGTCGACAGCCTCGGCGGTGAGGCGGATGGCAATAGCTTCGGCCCCTCTCTCAGCGACGATGGCCGTTTCGTTGCCTTCTCCTCCCAGGCCACCGGCTTGGTGACGGGCGACACCAACGGTACATCTGACGTCTTTGTCCACGACCGCCAGACGGGGGAGACGACCCGCGTCAGCGTCGACAGCCTCGGCGGCGAGGCGGATGGCTCCAGCTCCGCCCCCGCCATCACTGGCGATGGCCGCTTCGTCGCCTTTGATTCAAGCGCCACGAACCTGGTGACTGGCGACACCAACGGCGTCCGGGACGTCTTCGTACATGACCGCCAGACCAGCCAGACGATCCGCGTGAGCTTCGACAGCTTCGGCGGCGAGGCGGATGACTTCAGCTCCGCCCCCGCCATCACCGGCGATGGCCGCTTTGTCGCCTTTGAATCAAACGCCACTAACCTGGTGGCTGGCGACACCAACGGTGTCTTGGACATCTTCGTCCACGACCGCCAGACGGAGGAGACGACCCGCGTCAGCGTCGACAGCCTCGGCGGCGAGGCGAACGGCGGCAGCAGCAGCCCCGCCATCAGCAGCGACGGCCGCTTCGTCGCCTTCGACTCTGTAGCCACTAACCTGGTGCCGGGCGACAACAACGGCGTCCGGGACATCTTCGTCCATGACCGCGGCATCGAGCCAACCCCCACACCCTCCCCGACGGCCACCCCGGCACCCGCTAACGCACTCTGGGGCGACGACGACTGCAACGGCGCTGTCGCCGCTGTTGACGCCCTCAAGAACCTCCAGCACGTCGCCGACATCGAGTTCACTCAGAACGACCCCTGCTTCCCGCTCGGCGAGACCGTAGGCGTATCGCCCGCCGGCGTCACGGACTACCTTTGGGGCGACGTAGACTGCGACCAGGACGTCGACGCCGTCGATGCGTTGGCCATCCTGCGCAGCATAGCGGCGTTTCCACCGCTAGAAACCGGCCCGGATTGCCCGGACATCGGTGCACCTGTCATCGTCGGCTGATAGCTCCACCGCCGTGTCGGTTGCCCTCCCCACACCTGCCTGTTATCGTCAGCGCATCCGCATTGTGAACCTTGGAGGAACCTAGTGCTCACACTCAGCGTCGCTCTCTCCCGATCGATCGTCTTCGCCCTCGCCGTGGCCTCACTCCTTTTCTTCGCCTCGACTGCCCCCGGACCGGTCGATGCCGGCGTGTTCTTCGTCGAATTCTCGCCCTCAAACGTCGAAATCCTCGAAGGCGAGAGCGTCGAGGTGACCGTTACTATCCGTAAGGAGCTCACGTCAGATGAAGTCGAGGCAGGATTCGTCGAAGTGCGGCTGATCGAGTCAGACTTCCCCTCGGACGACGTCCTCGATACGCATAACGTCGATGTGCCAGACGACGAGGGGGAGGGTGACTTCCTCGAGTTCACCATCAAATTCACCCTCAAGTGCGTCGACGGTAAGGTCGAAGGTGCCAGCGGCGGCGAGGTCGATCTCCAGGTCGACTTCGGATCGGGCACGGACAACAGCGACGCCTCTTTCTCAGTCAAGTGCAAGGACGGTATCGCCGTCATCTTCGACCCGGAAACACTCGAAATCTTCGAAGGTGAAGAGGAAGAGGTTACCGTACACATCACCAAACTGATAACGGAGGCCGAGAAGCTCAACGGTACGATCAACATGGACCTCATCGACGTCGACGGCCTCCTCGACCCCGACGACATGCTAGGCGAAGCGGACGTCAAGCACAGAGGCGAGACGATCCTCGCCAAAGTCGTCGTAAAGCACACCTACACGCTCAAGTGCATCAACAACGAGATCCAGGGGGCGAAGGGCGAGAAGTCAGGCGAGGAAGAAGTTGTGCTCGCGATCGAAATTGACGTGGGCCCTCTGAACCACGGCAAAGGCGCCGCCTTCTGCTACCAACGCGAAGTCTCCTACTACAATACTGGTAACATGCCAACCGACCTACACGTCGACCCAGAGACCGCCCTCGTCTACGTCCTCAACGCAGGTGGCATCGACGTCTTTAACAGCACCGGAGAGCACCAGTCAACTATAGCGATTCCATGTCCGGTCGAGGATCCAGAACCCACTCCAGAGCCCACTCCGTACGAGGATATGTCCTCCGCGTTCGCGCAGCCAGCGGTCGTTCCGGGCTGCGGGTTGCAAGGTCTCGGGGCGTCGCACGTGGACGGAGTCCTGACCACGCTTTTCGTCACTGACTTCCAGCGGGACATCGTACGTGTCATCCCGCTTTCTGGAGGTTTGGACGGCGATGTGTCCGTTGGTGACGGACCGCGTGGTGTCGCCGTTGATCCGCAAACGGGACAGGCCTATGTCGCCAACTTCCACGGCGGGACCGTGTCGGTCATCGACGTCGCGACCGCGACAGCCGTCACGACGATCGCGACCGCGACAGCCGTCACGACGATCGCGACCGGTGGCGCTCCGAACGGTGTCGCGGTCGACGTCGTCAACTCCCTTGTCTATGTGACGGATTTCGCCAACGATGCCGTCATCGTCATCGATGCCCAGTCGAACACGATCACCGACACGATCGACGTCGGCGACGGTCCCGATGGACTCACCGTAGATCAGGAGACTGGCGAAGTATGGGTATCGAACTTCCTCGGCGATACGATTTCCATCATTGATCCCGCTGGTCTTGGCGGCTCAGGCGCTGTCTCCGTCGATACGGTGACCGTCGGCGACGGCGCAAACGACGTCGCCATCAACCCGCTTACCGACCGCGTCTTCGTCGCCAACGGCTTCGACGATACGGTCTCCATCATCGATCGAACCACGCACGAAGTCGTCGGCACCGTGGACGTCGGCGATGCCCCGGACGCCCTCGGCGTTAATCCCGCGGCCGGTGTCGTCTACGTTGCCAACTACAACGGCGACACCATCGCCTTGATCAGCGACCCACCGCCAGAAGATGATGTCAGCCTGCCTCTCCTCTTGTGGGGCGACGCCGACTGCAACGGCGCTGTCACCGCTGTTGACGCGCTCAAGAACCTCCAGCACGTCGCCGCCATCGAGTTCACTCAGAACGACCCCTGCTTCCCGCTCGGCGAGACCATTGCTGTAACACCCGTCGGCTTCGGCGCAATCCCCTGGGGCGATGTCGACTGCGATCTGGACGTCGACGCCGTTGACGCGTTGGCTATCCTCCGTAGCGTAGCGGCGTTGCCAGGCTCCCAGCAGCCCAACTGTCTGGAGATCGGGTCGGAGGTGCTGGTCAGCGGTACTTGACATAGCTTCGTTGACCCCCGCAAGCCCAACTCGTACTATCGTCCGGTAACTCGACCACAACCTTCCGGCGGTGTCATCACTTGGTGGAACGAACCACCGGCCGCCCTCTCTTCGAAAGGACTGAAGCATGGTCGCCCGCACCAAGCCGATTCACTCTCCGCTACGCGCTCTCTTCATCGCCGTAGCCTGTGCCCTCGTTGCCTTGACGGTTTTTGCCGCCGTTAACTGGCTCACTCCCAGGGCCAACGCTGCTTTCATACAAGTATCCCAGTTCGGGGACACCGCTCCTGACGGTTGCAACCTCGCCGGATGCACGCTGCGTGAGGGCGTCATCGAGGCCAACGCCGATGCCGGCGCGGACGTCATCATGCTCGGCAACGGCACCTACCAGTTCGCCATCTTCGGTAGCGATGAGACCGCTGCCGCCGGCGATCTCGACATCACCGCCGACCTCACGATCGATGGCCTCGGACCGGAGTTCACGGTCATCGATGGCGCCAACCTCGACCGTGTCTTTCACGTCGCGCCTGAGAGCCAACTGATCAACGTTACGATCTCCAACCTCACTATCCAGGAAGGGAACACCACCGGTGGCGGCGGCGGCATCCTAAACAACGCTGACCTCACGCTGGACAACGTCGTGATCCGAAGCAACAACGCCACCGAAGGCGCCGGCATCCACAACAACGATGACCTGATCGTTACGAACAGCACGATCACCGATAATCACGCCTCATTCGGTGGCGGCATCCTCACCAGCGACACCCTCTCACTTTCCGGTTCGACCGTCAGCAACAACACGGCGTCGCAGGCGGGCGCTGGCGTTCGCAACGAGGCCGGTTTCGCCGTCATCGCCAACAGCACCATCTCCGGCAACGACGCCGTCGGCCGTGGCGGTGGCATCGATAACCTCGCCGACCTCGACCTCACCCTCTCCACCGTCAGCGGCAACAGCAGCGAGTCGAACGGTGGCGGTGTCTACAGCGATGACGACATCGACGTCCTTGAAAGCACGATCGAGAACAACACTGCTGACGGCGACGGTGGCGGCGTTCACAACGACGGCTCTCTGACGCTCGACCGTAGCACCGTGTCTGAGAACCACACCGGCGGCGCCCTCGGCGGCGGCGGCATCTTCACGGGTGACTTCGGTACTACCACCGCTCTCAACAGCACCATCAGTGGCAACACCGCCGATTTCAGTGGCGGCGGCCTTTACAACGACGACGGCACGGTCTCCCTCACTCACGTCACTATCGCCAACAACACTGCCGACTTCGATGGCAATGGCTCCGGCGATGGCGGCGGCATCTTCGACGCAACCAACACCGTCGACATGGCTCTATCCCTCATCGCTGAGAACTTCGATCTCGGAGCGCAGGCGCCTGACTGCTCCGGTACGATCGATCTCACGGACCGTAACCTCATCGGTAATATCAGTGGCTGCGTGCTGATCGGTGAGGTTGCAGGAACGATCATTGTCCCCAATCCGGAGATTGGGCTCCTTCAGTTCCACGGAGGACCGACCAGGACTCATGACCTTCTGCCGAACAGCCAGGCGATAGACGTCGAGAGCGATCTCTGTTTTGCCCTGTCCGCACCGATCGTCGATCAGCGCCACTACGTACGTCCGGTGGACGGTAACCAGAACGACATCGCCACTTGCGATCTCGGCGCTTACGAGTTCAACTCGGTGCCCTTGGCGCCCACATCCTCTCCGACCCCCGTTCCGACCGCTACACCGACTCCGGGTCCGACCTCAACATCCACAGCCACGCCGACTCCGGGCCCAACAGCCACCCCGACTCCAACGGCAGGTCCAACCTTCCCGCCCATCGCGCACGCTGACATTCAGTGCGACGGAGACATCGATCCGGTCGATCAGCTCGGTATACTGCTCTTCGTCGTCGGCTTCGACCCGCTCGAGCAGACCGAGCCGTGTCCGGGCATCGGCGATGCCTTCAACGGCGGTATCTTCGGTGATGTCTTGTGCGATGGGGCCGTCGACTCGGTAGATGCGCTCGCAATCGCTCGTCACGTGGTTGGCTTCTCTCCCATCGCCTCGGGCCCCGGATGCCCAGCGATCGGCGACCTCGTTTAGGGCGTCGTTCAAGATGTCGAGGGTAGTGGGGATAGCCGGATGGCGGATCGCCGGACTTGGCCTCGCTGCCCTTGCTCTGCTCGCCGCGGTCTGGCTCTCCGTGGATCTTTCTTCCGCCGGCCCGCCGGAAATTGTCGTTGATAGCGTCGGCGACGCCGCTGACCCAGCGCCCGGAGACGGCATCTGTGACGATGGCGCCGGCAACTGCACCCTCCGCGCCGCCATCCAGACCGCGAACGCGCTTCCCGGCGGGGACAGCGTCTTCTTCGACATCCCCGG
>JACZRQ010000092.1 GCA_022574655.1 Chloroflexota bacterium | reverse complement strand
AGGCTCAACGTACGAGTCTGGCGAGGGCGTTGGTGCTAGATCCGGAATTGTTGTTGCTTGATGAACCGTTCGCGGCGCTGGATGCACCGACCAAGCAGGCGCTCATCGACGATCTCGAGCGGGTTCTCGCCCAATCGGGAAAGACGACGGTGCTCGTCACGCACGATCGGGCGGAAGCGATGCGCCTAGGGCATCGCGTGGCGGTTCTGATCGATGGTCGCATTCGACAGATAGGAACGGCCGCCGAGGTGTTTGGAACTCCCAACGACGAAGAGGTAGCAGAGTTCGTCGGTGTCGAGACGATCGTTCGGGGCGAGGTCGAACGGGTGGAGGACGGGCTGGCAAGCGTAAAGGTAGGATGCCGTGAAGTCCGGGCGGCATCGCTGGAAGAGCCGGGGGCACACGTGCTCGTCTGCGTTCGTCCGGAAGATATCATCTTGTCAGCTGTAGATGAGTTGGAATCGCCGAGCAGCGCGCGGAATCACCTCGACGCGGTCGTGACGCGAGTAGTGTCGTCGGGCCCGTACGTGCGAGTGGAGCTGGACGCAGGCTTCCCGCTGGTGGCGCTGATCACGGTCCCGGCCAGGGAGGAGATCGGCGTTGAGCCGGGCGTGTCAGTGGCGGCCACGTTCAAAGCGACAGCTGTGCACTTGATCCCGGTCTCGCGCTAGGATGTGGTCGCGGCGATGGACGACAGCAGGTGAAGGTTATTGCTGATGATCCCGTCGACGCCGCGCTCGATGAGCGCCTGTGCTGCGGTAGGCTGATCAACGGTCCAGGCATAGACGGACGAGCCATGTTTCTTGAGGAACGTGAGCTTTTCGTCGTTTAGGAAGCGGTACTCGATGCAGACGTTGTGGGCCTTCCCTTGTCGTTTCGTCATCTGAGCGAACTCGGACCATTGCTGCGGTCTTTCGATGGAGAAGCGGCGATGGATTTCGGGCGCCTCTGCGCCGAGACGAGTGAGCACGGGCCATAACTGGCCGCACACCTCGACATGGTCGACGGCAGACGCGCCACGTATCTGTGTGGCCAGCAGCTTCGCGAAGCGGCGGGCGTATTCATCGTCGTCAACGCCTTTGACGTCCAGCAGAAGCCTCGGTCCGGCCTCAGTGCGTTCGAGAAGTTCGGGTAGTTTGAGCGGATTGATGTCCGGTCGAACGTAGTAGCCCCTGATCAGTCGGATCGAGTATGGCGGTAAGGGATGGCCCCGCATCTTCCTGTCGGCGAGGAGGGGTAGGGGAGAGAGTCGACGATCGTGACGAACGTAGATGCTCCCATCTCTGTACCACAGATCGGCCTCGATCGAGTCGATTCCCCCCTCGCGCGCAAAGTCGATCGCGTGCCGAGTGTTTCCGTAGGCGTGCCCTATGCGTATGAGAGGAGTCGACATCTGGCGGGTATGTCCACGCTACGCGCGCGTAGACGCGGGCTTGTTTAGTGTTTCGACCTGCCTTACGCGCAGTTGGAAGTGGGCGGCGGTCATCTCGAGAACCTGACGGAGCGTGTAGGTGGCATGGCGTTCGTCTGTGGCGGTCTTGTCGAGGTCTTGTGGGAGGACGTCGTGAAGCAGGTTCGTGAAGCGTCCCTGGGTGACTTGGAGTGCCATCGTACCCTCTCTCAGCGTGGAGAATTCGGACTTGACGAGACCGGGTGGCTGGGGAAGGTTGAGGCAGCTCGCGGTCAAGGCGCCGTAGTAGAGGTCGAGGTCGTCGACTGTTCGTTCGAGGGAACGTTTGATGGAGGTGCCATCGGCGGCTTGTATAGCGAACCGGTCGGCGTCCGCTGCGTCGAGCGCCTTTAAGAGGGCTTCCTGAGACTCTGTCAACCTTGCCAGAATGCTCTCTAGCTCCAGGGCGGATTCGGAATTACCTTCGGTCATGTTCACAGTCTCTCATGGTAATGGCTTACGCGAAGAGTATCCCGTATTTAGTTCGTGCCACCACTCGATTCGAGACTCACCCGACTTCCAACAGAGGTAGACTTCCTCGCCATCCAGGAGCGTCCGAAAGTCCAGCAGGCCCAGGCCGATATCCTTGACTTCGCATCCCAATGATGCGATCTCTTCGATGAGTCCGTTTATCGCCTCGGTTGTGGAGGATACCTCTTGCCGCGATCTCTGGAGGTCGTCGCTAACCGCGTGTCCGTTGGTCTGAGACCTACGTCCCAATCTTGCAGCCGTCTCCTGGAGCCCGTCGTGTTTTAGCTTCAGCTCCCGTAGCTGAGTGACGAGGGGGACGAGCCGGGGCAACAACGCTTCCGCCTCCTCCAACGTGAATAGGCTGGCCATACGGGGGCCAAGTATAGGAGCGCTGTTGGTAGCGGGCAAACTTGGTAACTAGTTTGCCGGGATCTTGTGCGGCTGCAAGAAGTCGAGCACGTGCGCGTTCGTCTCCTGGGCCTTCTCTATGATGAAGCCGTGGCCCGCGTATTCGAATTCAACGAGATCGGCAGCCGGTATACCGTTCACGAGGATCTTCGAATTCGCAGAAGGGACGATCTTGTCGTCCGTGCCCGTGAGGACCAGCGTCGGAGCATCGATTTCACGTAGCCTGTCGTGGACGTTGTATCCCATCACGGCCATGATCTGGCGCTGGAGGGCGTTGGGCGGCGCCATAAGGTGTGAGTTGGTCAGGGAACGCTCAAGAAGGCGTTCCTTGTTCTCGGCGATGAACCCGTCGCTATAAAGGAAACGCAGGCCCGCTTCGATCTTCTGTTCAAGCGGAAGGCCTGCTATGGATATCCACTCGGTGATCAACTGCGGTCCGGCCATCACTGCTTGGGGCCCTCCGGCCATAGTCCCGCCGAGCACCAGGCTGCGGACGCGATCCGGGTAGTGAAGTACCAGTTCCTGGGCGATCATGCCGCCCATGGACATGCCGAAGACGTGGGCGGTTCCGATCGACAGTTCGTCGAGAAGTCCGATGGCGTCCGACGCCATCTGTCGCATGCTGTAGGACGCGGCCATCTTCTCACTTCGGCCCGAGTCGCGGTTGTCGAAGGAGATGACGGTGTAGTGCTTGCTGAACTCTTCGATCTGAAGCACCCAGGCCGTGGCGTTCGCGCCAAGGCCCATGATGAGCAGCAGCGGCTCGCCGGCCCCGTGAACCTCGTAGTAGATGTCGATATTGTTGATCTTGGTCTTCGGCATACGCGTTTCGTCCGGTACTAGACTCCAGAAGGCAGGACGTTGGGATCGATCGGAGCGTAACGCGTAATCGGCTCGAAAAGGTCGAGGACCGAGCGATCTTCGTCGATCCCTCGTAGCGGATGGCCGGCTGCGAGGCGATCGCGGACGAAAAAGCGGGTGACGGCTGCCTTACGAGCCGATCCCGTGGAGTCGAGTTCCTCCTGCGCAGCTTCGAGCAGAAGGGCCGCTTGTGCGAGGTCTGACAGGAGGGTCCCTGCTCGCCGGGCATGCAACTGCCGGACATCGTCGTCTGCACGCCCGAGGAAGGCGATGACCTCCTGCGCGTCGCGGCGTGCCTCAGCGATGACGTCCTTAGTAGGGGCCAGCGCCGGATGCGTGGCAGCGTCAAGCGCGGCGTCGATTCGGTCAAGCAGGGCATCGTGCGCGCTATCTTTTACCATCGAACGGAGGACGTCGAGGCAGATAATGTTTTCGGTGCCCTCCCAGATGGTGTGGCACTGGGCGTCGCGAAGCTGTCGGGCGGTCGGCCAGTTTTCGATGTAGCCGTTGCCGCCGAACACCTCAACAGCCTGACTGGCTAGTTCCAGCCCGCCGCGGGCGCCGCGCAGCTTAGAGAGCGGTACGAGTATGCGGTAGAGGCGCCGGGCGGACTCGTCGCCGGTAGCTGAGACGAGAGACGCGGTCTCGAAAACGATGGCGGAAACTCCCTCGATGGCGGCGACCATTCGGACAAGGGTTTCCCGCATGAGCGGTAGCTCGTCGAGCCGCTTGCCGAAGGCGGTGCGGTGTGCGGCATAGATCGCGGACTCGAAGAAAGAGCGGCGCATGATGCCGAGGCCCATGGTGGCGACGCCGAGGCGAGAGCCGTTTACCATGCTCATCATTCGGTTGAGTCCGCGGGCTTCAGAATCGCTGGCGGATTTAGGGTTGGAGAGCGGGAAGGCCTCAGCGTCTACGAAGTCTATCTCTCCAGTCGGCACCGACTTCGTCCCGAGCTTGTCTTTGAGGCGCTTGATGTGAACTCCGTTGCGCGATCCGTCCGACTTTAGAGCTGGCACTAGAAACAGCGTAAGGCCGCGAAGGCCTGCGTCGGCACCCTCCGGCCGTGCGAGTGTGGCGATTGCTCCGGCGTCGACGTTGGAGCAGAACCACTTGTCGCCGTTAAGGATCCAGCCGTCGCCTACCTGTGTGGCAATGGTTTCGCTGCTGGCGAGGTCCGAGCCGCCGCGCAGCTCGGTCATGAACATGGCGCCGTCCCAGGAGTCTGCGAACGTCGGTGATTGCAGGTGGGGGAGTACTCTTTCCCGAACGCCGGGCGGCGCGAACTTATCGACGAGCGCCTCGACGCCGCCCGTCATGCCGGTGGAGCAGACCATTCCGGTGTCCGATTGGCTAAGGAGGTAGGTGAATGCGGACCCGAGAACTGTCGGTACTTTGCGACCTGAGTTTGCCAAACCGATCGGTCCTTCTTCCCAGATGTCGCGCTTGGTGGCGATCGCTTCGGGGTGATGAACGATCGTCGATACGTCGTTTCCCCATTCGTCGTAGCGATCCAGACGTGGAGGGTTGCGGTCGATTACCTCGGCTCTAGAGGCGATCGGGCCGCCACAGAGCTCACCCCAGCGGGTAAGCGTATCCTCCGCCGATTGACGTTCGTCCTTGGCGATGTACTTGTCCATGACGGTGCCGAGGTTCGGGTCCGTCAGGTACCAGTTCTGTCCGATTGCGGCGTCCATGGTGCTGTAGTCGATGCTTTCCGCGCGGGTCATCTTTCCTTCGGTGGTCATTCGCCGCTTCCCGCCGTGTCTACTCCGACTAGTTGCATGTCGAATATCAATGTACTATTTGGGGGAATGCCCTCTCTGCCCGCCTCGCCGTACGCGAGTTCCGGCGGGATGATAAGTTCGAAGCGATCTCCCATGTTCATCAGGGCGACTCCTTCGTCCCATCCTGGGATAACTGCACCTGTACCGAGCACGAACTCTATCGGTGCACCCCGTTCGAACGAGTTGTCGAACTCGGTTCCGTCCTCGAGTCTGCCGATGTAGTGAACGGACACCGTGTCGCCCGGTTCGGGTACGGGGCCCACGCCGACGGCTAGCTCTCTGTAACGCAGACCGCTGGCTGTTTGGAACAGACCTGATTCGCCGCCCCCGTCGTCGAGGATTGCGAAGACAGCAAGTACTATGGCGGCGACGAGAGCCCCGGCGCCGAGGGCAATGAGACCAACCGCGAAGAGCGTGCTCCTGCTGGGCGGTTGTGCAGGTTCGCTGGGCGGGGCCGTTGAGGCTACGGCCCCCCCTGGCGAACTGGCATCGATGGCGCGCGAGCGGTCGTAGTCGGCTCGCCGCTCCGGATCATCCAGGGTATCGAACGCCTCGTTGATCTGGCGTAGCTTCTCTGGGTCGCTAGGGTTCCTGTCCGGGTCCGGCTGGTAGAGCCGTGCGAGGCGCTCGTATGCATCTTCGATCTCTTTCGATGAGGCGGTTGAAGCCAATTCGAGGGTGGCGTAATGGTCAGGGCGTTGCATCACTCGGTCGCCTCGCTGTCCGGATTTGGAGTGGTCGTGCCAGAAGGTGCCGGGGTATTGGTACCTGTGCCAGTATCGGTCGAGGCTGGGTCCGGTGTGGCGGTCGGCTTCACTTCGATCAGCTCGATGTCGAAGATAAGTGTCGCTCCGGGCGGTATTGTACCCTGGCCGGTGTCGCGGTATGCGAGATCGCTGGGGATGATGAGGCGCGTGGTACCGCCCTCGCTCATGAGGGCCAGTCCCTCATCCCAGCCCGCGATCACTTCGCCGCGGCCAAGCACGAAGTCGAACGGCTGCTCACGGTCGACTGAGCTGTCGAACTTTGTGCCATCGGACTCGAGCCAGCCGGTGTAGTGGACGACCACGGTGTCGTCGAGAACTGGTGACGCGCCGGTTCCGGCCGTGATCTCGATGTAGGTGAGGCCGGATTCGGTAGTCACTTCATCGCCGACAACCGGAGGGGGGGTGGCGGGGGCGATAGGAATTGGCGTGTCGTCAACTGATGCGGATGGCGTGCTGATCGCGCCGACGGCACTGCTGTCATCGTCGCCTGAGAAGACGGAGACTAATACGGCCACCACAACGATCGCGACGACCAGTCCGGCTATGGTGGGCAGACCGTAGCGGCTAGAGAGAAAGCTTGTCACGGCACTCTCACGGCCGAGGACGGGCACGCTAAGACCGGATCCCATGGAGCGGTCGTACGCGGCGCGGGCGGAATCGTCGCTGAGGGTCTCGTATGCTTCCTTGATGAGCGCCCAGCGTTCCGCAGCGCGCCGCTTCTTGCTTTGCTCGGGATCATAGAGGCGGGAGAGCCGCTCGTACGCACGCTCGATGTCGTCGGCGGTCGCCTTGCGGTTTACCTGGAGGATGGAGTAGAAGTCT
The DNA here is from genome assembly GCA_022574655.1 of Chloroflexota bacterium. Classification (GTDB taxonomy): domain Bacteria; phylum Chloroflexota; class Dehalococcoidia; order SM23-28-2; family RBG-16-64-32; genus JACZRQ01. Next base: position 4,220 of record JACZRQ010000092.1, on the reverse strand, counting down.
CGTTGTTCAGACACTGCGATCAGTCACCTCGTAATATGGGTAAGCCTTATTGTATCGAATGGGATGTTCTGTGCCAGTAGTAGGCCCGTCTAGAGCATAAGAGCGCGCCAGCGTTTTTCCGCGGTTCGCGCATATGGCCTCATTCTACCGGGCTTGATGAGCCCATCCTCCGTGATGTATCCGGTGACAAGGCGGCGCGGAGTCGCCTCTAGATAAACATTTCGGACTTCGAGCCAACGCGCGGCGCAGATCTCTGATGCCGGGCCCTCTTCTGGAGCAAACGGTTGTGGTTCAGATGGAGCGGCGACTTTGAGCGTCTCCGTCACGGAGTAGAACGGGATTTTCGCGTCCTTGGCGGCGAGCGCCAGGAGACGGGTGCCGATCTTGTTGACGAGTTCGCCGCTGGGAAGGATGGTGTCGGCGCCAACAACGACGGCGTCAGCTTCGTGCACAAACAAACCCATCTGCGCTTCAGTAATAAAAGTCACAGCCAGGCCAGAGGACCTCAGCGCCCGGGCGAGTTTAAGTCCTTCACCGAGGGGTCTCGCTTCCGAAACGATGGCCCTGCGTGGCCGTATTCGTGAGAGCAACCCAACTACAGTTGAGGAGTAGCTGTACGTCATTACGGTGTCGGCGGGAACAACGGATCGACCGGCGAGGGCGATGCCCTCGGGCGCGATTTCTATGGTCTCGATCGCTTCGCGGACGGCTGTCCTAGGGTCAGAACCTGCCAGGTGACGGCTCCAGGCGAGCGCCAGCGAATTTAGAATGGCGGCCATCATCGGTCGCGCGAGTGCTAGAGCCCGAGCCGATTCCCGGAATTCCCCTTCAGTGGTATGAGCGGAGACGGCGTGAAGCGCTTTGAGCGCTGCAAGCGCGAGTTCACGGGCGCCGCGATCGCGGTCTGCTCTGATCTCTTTGACCGCCGACCGTATAGACGCTTTCATCGATTGATGCCGATTCGCGGCGAAACTGTGTGACGGTATGGCATCCGCATCGCGCAGAGCAGTATAGCAGGGCTGAGTCGGGACAGAACGTATTATGAACGCTTGGGATGGTGCAGCTAAACAATAATCCGTCAAATAACTCAGTTCGACTACGAAGGAAGCAGGTTAACCCACCTTCTGGCCGATACGTTCAACTGGCAGGACGATGGTCTGATCGGCGGGAAGCTGGTAACAGGTCTACTAGCTGTAACTTTTCCGACGCCATGAGCCTCTATTGATATAGAGATGAGCGCTACTATTCAGCAAGACGTGCAGGCTCCGGAAGAGGAGGCGGTTGCCAGCGAGCCGGATAATGCGGCATTCGGCGAGCTTTACGAACGCTACTTCCCGGAGTTGTACGACTTTGTGGTTCGCACGATGGGGGAGACGGAGCGAGCCCGTGAGGTGGTTCAAGGAGCGTTCGTCGAGACGCTACGGGAGTTTCGCCGACAACGAAGCCCGGCGCCGCTGGATGCACTCCTTTTTGTGGCAGCACGCAGGATTGCGCTCGAGGCGCTTCAGACGAGCTCGGGAACGACCGACTCCGCTGCGCAGGCGGTATTGCAAACCTGGCTGGTCGAAGTTGATCCCCAGCGTTTTTCGGCAGGGGGTAGCGTTCCGGACGAGGATCTAGCCAAGCTCGTCTGGCAGCTCCTCTCGGCGCATTCCGCGGAAGAGTATTCGTTGCTCGATCTCAATCTTCGGCGCGGCCTTCAGGCGGTGGCGCTGGCGCCCTTGATCGGCATTGAAGTCGATGAGGCGGCACAGACCCTCGATGGCTTGCAAGCGAGTGTCGAGGACTGGATCACCACGGCGCTGCTGATCCATCGCGGCAGTCAGGAGTGTACCGAACTCAACGCGGCGCTCGGTCAGCTCGGTGCGAATGCGCCGTCGTCCGATCTTCGTGCAACCGTAAGTGAGCACTTGAACAGTTGCGGTCAGTGTCCGGCGTTCCGAAGCCGGTATCCGACGGCGGCGGGGACGTTCGCCAGCCTGGCCGCCGTACCAGCGCCTGAAGGGTTGAAAGAGTCGATCTGGTTGGACATGTCGCGGTCGCTGGCACCCGGTGTCGAAGCGCCTAGCGGCAGCGCTCTCGATCTGCCGCTGAAGCTCTGGAACGCGGCATCCTCGAAGCAGAAAGCGATCGGGGGTGCAATAGCTGGGTTCTTCGTAGCGGTGTTCATAGCGCTTGTCATTGTTCTTGGTCCGAGTTCTGGTATTGGAATCGATGACCCATCGGGATTCGGGAGTGCAACGCATGAGATTGGTCAGCCGTCAGCGGAGAATGTGATATCGGTCGAATGGACGGCGGAAGCTGACGCTGTAGCCTACTCGGTCGAGTGGGATCGGGAGTCCAAGACGCTTCCTGACGATATCCCTGACCTAGCGGGGAGTGCAACAAGCGTGGAGAGTCCTGAGCTTGGGGTTGGCGAATGGTATTTCCACCTGCGGACGCAGGGGCCCGAAGGCCAGTGGACTAGCACGGTGCACCTGGGCCCGTTCGTGATTCAGAGTCCGGATGATGATTCAGACGATCCGTTCGGGACGCCGCCGGCCAGCGCTTCGCCGCCGGTCAAGCCCACCCCAACGCCGACACCGAGCGCGAGTTCGACTCCTACGCCTACGCCAAGCGAGGAACCGACGCCGCAGCCGACTCAGGGCGGGACGTTCCCGGATCCTGATCCGACGCTCGTGCCCAATCCGACGCAGGCGCCCCTGCCGACGTTTGCTCCGACGCCGCCGCCGGTCCTGCCGCCCACCTCGCCGTGTCCATCGACGATTACGCTGCCAGAACCAGCCAACCCGACAACCTCCATGGGTCCAGCCCAGACAGTACGGCAGTACTACCTGCTGCTAAATGAGGGTCGATACGTCGAGGCTTACTCGCTTCTGACGCCGTTGCTACAGGGTAGTCCGGACTTCTCGCCGTTCTCGGTATGGATTGATGGTTTCGCTGGGACAACGATTGTGAATCCGCTAGGCGTGTCACTCGTTGCGCAAGGACTTGACTACGCGGTAGTCGCAGTTGAGGTGGTTGCGGTCGATATCGATCCGTCAGTAGGTGAGTTGCAGTGGTATTTCCAGGGGTCATGGGTCTTGACGACCGATGGCGTCACTTGGTTCCTGTCGGAGCCAGCTGTCAACGTGTCGCTCTGCTAAACACTGTCACCTCCTGACGCACGACCAGCATCGCGGGTATACTGTGCTTCGCTGTGTCTCGCGCTGATCTACCTCCACTGATTCAGGCGCTACTTCGCCCGGAGGCGTATCCTCACTCGACCGGCAAGGTGCTTCTGGTCCAGACTCACATCTCCTACGTTCTGCTCGCTGGCGACTTCGTCTACAAGATCAAGAAGCCGCTTGATATGGGGTTTCTGGACTACTCAACGCTGGGTAAGCGCCAGTACTACTGCCGTCAGGAGGTTTTGCTCAACTCACGTCTGTGTTCAGACACGTATCTGGGAGTCGTTCCAATTCGAGAGTCTGTGGACGGCGTTCACATCGGTGGCAAGGGGAAGATCGTCGAGTACGCGGTGCACATGAAACGCCTGCCGGAAGAGCGGATGATGCATCGGCTCTTGGAGGCGGGCAAGGTCACGCCAGCCATGGTGCGGCGGGTCGCGGACAGGGTGGCACAGTTCCACGCAGAGGTCGAAACCAGTAAACGAATCGCCGAGTACGGGGGTTGGGCCATCCGATATGCGTGGGACGAGAACAGCGAGCAGTGGGCACCGTATATTGGTGACACGATTACGGCGGAGCAAGATCGAATCTTGAAGGCGTTCGGCGAGGCGTTCTTCGCGCGGAACCGGGTGCTACTTCAGAAGCGGATCAAGGACCGACGAATTCGCGATTGCCACAGCGACTTGCGTTCTGACTCGGTCAGTTTAGTGGACGGTGGCGTGTGCATCATGGACTGTGTTGAGTTCAACCGCAGGATTCGCTGGGTGGACGTGATCCGCGATGTGGGGTTCCTGGCGATGGACCTTGAGTACAGGGGACGCTCCGATCTTAGTGGCGCCTTCGTTCGGCGATACAGCAAGGTTTCAGGAGACGCTGAGGTCGGCGAGCTGATCGATTTCTACAAGGCCTACAACGCCTGCGTTAGGGGCAAGGTGGACGGATTCCGGTTGAGCCAACCCGAGGTACCCGCGGCCGAGAAGCGTGCGGCGAGGAAAGCTGCTCGCAGGTATTTTGAGCTGGCTTGCGAGTATGCTGAGAGTCTGCGACCGG
>JACZRQ010000091.1 GCA_022574655.1 Chloroflexota bacterium | reverse complement strand
GTCAGCGGTCAGCGGTCAGCGGTCAGCGGTCAGCAACGAAGGCTTAACCGACTGCTGCGCCAGGATCAAGGCTGGGGCAGCTATGACATTTGGATTTAACCACGAAGAATGTCAACCAGCTGATTGCTGAAAGCTGATAGCTATGACCCCCTATTTCCATAGCGATTATACGACGTCACTTCCGCCGCTGGTTTTCGCTGGGTGGGGCCGAAATTGCCCCTGGGATAACCCAGTGGAGTCAGCATTACCGTTTCCACGTGGTCCGGGATGCCCAGAATATCTTTCACCCGCTGCTCTCCCCTCAGGTGGGCCGTGGTTAAGCGGGTACCCAACCCTAAAGCCCGTGCTGCTAGGAACAGGTTTTGCGCCGCTGGCCAGACTGACGAGGCTTGGCTGCCCCGGACAAAGGGCTCATTATTGGACGAGGAGGTCGTGGGCGCCGACTGGCAAGATCAGCTCGCCGCCGAATCGGCCGATGACGAGCCAGTCGACTTCGACCTGCCGCAGTTCCTGCTGAATTCAGTTGCGTTCAACTACACAGATTGTGTCTCGTTCGTCGAGGCGCTTTACGACGACGGCGGTTGGGATGCCGTGAACGCCGCCTACGAGGACCCGCCGGCCACACAGGAGCAGGTCCTGGACCTGGACAAGTACAAGGACGGCGAGCTCGCCAGCGGGCCAAAGCCGGACAGCCTCGAGGACGAGCTTGACGGCTGGTCCGAAGCGTTTGAAGGCCAGTTCGGCGCGTTCGACGTCTTCAATTATGTGGTCTCACGCACCGGCGACAGTACCGCGGCCGTGACCAGTGCCTTCGGCTGGGGCTCAGGCTGGATCCGCACGTATCGTGACGACAGCGATGCGTCCCGTATAGTAGTGGACCTCACCTTCCGCTGGGATAGCGGAGTGGACTACCTTGAGTTCCTGAGCGCCTTCTTGGGCGTGGTGGAGTCCTACGGCGTCAACCCGGAAGACATCACGGGCGAGGATGTCTTCCGCTGGACAGCGCTCGAGGAGTACGGCCAGCACGGCGCGCTCATCCTCGACGAGGACAGCACCAGAACGCAGATCATCTTCGCCACCGACGAAGAAGCGCTCGAAATGTTCCTCCCGGCTGACTGAGCTGCGGCGCGTAGAAACGCGCTTCGGTACGATAGCGACGTGGATCGCATCACCCTCACGCCGTTCGAGACGCCGTTCCAGGCGACGATCACGCCGCCCGGGTCGAAGAGCCTCACGAACCGCGCGCTCGTCATCGCGGCGCTGGCTGACGGCGAGTCGAAGCTCTCGAACGTGCTCTTCGCCGAGGACACGGCGGTGATGATCGAGGGCCTGCGGGCGCTCGGCTATGAGCTCAAGGCGGACGCCAAGACGGCGACCGTCAGCGTGAAAGGGCGCGGCGGCGCCGTGCCCGAGTCGAAGGCCGACATCGCCTGTGCCAACAGCGGCACGACGATCCGCTTCCTGACAGCGCTCTGCGCGCTCGGCGAGGGGACCTACCGGCTCGACGGCAACGAGCGCATGCGAGGGCGGCCGATCGCGGAGCTGGTGATGCTGCTGGAGGAGCTCGGCGCGATGGTGCGCTATGAGGCAGCGACCGGCTACCCGCCAGTCGTTGTCGAGGCGCAGGGAATTCCCGGCGGCCGCGCCCACTTCCCATCGGCATACTCGTCCCAGTACTTGTCAGCCGTGCTCATGGCCGCGCCTTACGCGAAAGAGGCCGAAGTGGTCGTTGCGCTCGGGCCCGGGCAAACGAGCTGGCCGTATGTCGAGATGACGGCGCGGCTGATGGCGCTCTTCGGCGTCAACGTCTGGATCTCGCGCGACGGCGAGGACGGCCGTCCGTCCGAGATGCGCGTTCCGCGCGAACCCTACACAGCTCGCGCGTACCAGATCGAGCCGGACGCGAGCAACGCCACTTATTTCATGGCGGCGGCTGCCGTGCGTCCCGGGGCCAGCGTGCGTATCCCGGGTCTCGGCGAACAGAGCCTGCAGGGCGACGTCGCCTTCGCTCGCGTGCTCTCCGACATGGGCGCGGACGTCTCGCTCACGGCGGATGCGATCACGGTGGGCGGGCCGCAGCGCCTGAAGGGCATCGAAGTCGATATGGCGCCGATGCCCGACGCGGCGATGACGCTTGCCGCGATCGCCGCGCTGGCGGACGGCCCGACGACGATCCGCGGTTTACACACCTGGCGCGTCAAGGAGACCGACCGCCTCGCCGCGCTGCAGGCGGAGCTACGCAAGCTCGGCGCCGGCGCTGCCGTCGAAGGCGACACGCTGCGCATCGAGCCGGCGGAGACGGTGCGCCCGGCCGAGATCGAAACCTACGACGACCACCGTATGGCGATGAGCTTCGCCGTCGTCGGCTCGCGCGTCCCCGGGATCACGATTCTTGGGCCGGACTGCGTGGCGAAGACGTACCCGGACTTCTTCGCTGATCTCGAAGCACTGCGCGGTTAGCCCGCGGCTGGCGCAGCGCTGCTATGATGCGTCCACACGCTTTAAAGAGGGTATCAGATGCAAAATCCTGTTACGGATCTTGCCCACTACCTCGGAATCGGAGAGCTGACCTTCGGCCTTGAGCCGCGGCAACGACGGGCGCTCCTGATCATCTCTGTGCTTCCGGCGCTCCTTCTCCTCGCGACGCTCACGCAGTTGGGCTACGAGATAGAAGGGTCCCCATTCGAATTCGATTCGTTCTCCAACAACGGGTTGCGCGTGTATCGCCTGTCTGGGGTGATCCAGGCGCCGTCGGCGGCCGCCGGGCTTGCCGTCATGATGATCGCTGGCATCGGGCGCATCAGCCGCTCAGAAGGATCACTCTGCTTCGTCGGCACGATCGTCTTCGCCGGACTGGCGATCCTTTCTGGTATCTACGGGTTGATGATCTATGTCCTGATCGACACAAGCGAGTTCCAGAACGTCCGAGACTGGTATGCACCCATCGCCCTCAATTTCGCCAGTTTGGCTGGACTCGTCGCTGCCGGGTACGCGTTTCTGGCGTTCCGTGGTCTCGCCCCTCGCGCGGCCGAGTAAGAAAACGGCCCTCCGGCGCGCGCTCCTCAACGTCGCGCCAGAGGGCCAGAGGGGGTTGGGGAGGTGTTGGCTAGTTAGGGTGCCGCACTACGCCGCGGGCATCGTGGCTGGCGCTGAATCCGTAGGGCCGAAGGGCCTCAGCGGTCAGTTTCTGCTCCCAGCGCGGGCCGCGTTGCAGCCGCTGGCCCAGCATCCAGAAGACAGTGCCGTAGAGGCGGACGACAGTTCCGAGGTCCTGGAGCAGCGTTGGGGTTCGCTGTCCGGGCTGGTCTGGGGCGTGCACCGGGGTCAGGGCAGGCCGCATTGGGCGTCCTCCTTCTGCCGCAAGCAGGAGAATCCGCACCCCGTCGCCGCCATCCTACTCCCTGGCCAGAACGTGTCAAGTGGGCGCAAGCAAGGCGGCAAAACAATCTGACCGCGAATCTGTGCTTTATCGAAACGGCTAAAGGAAGAGGGCCGGGGCGTTCACGCCCCGGCCCTCACTGTTCACTGACCACTATCCACTGGCCACTAACTACACCTCGCGGTACTCGCCCTCGACGGTGCCTTCTTCGGCACCGTCTTCTTCGTCCCCGCCTTCACCTTCGCCGCCGGGCGCCGCCGTCTCCGCGCCGACACCGGCTCCTTGCGCGCCCTCCTCGTAGACGGCCGAGCCGGCCTTCTGCAACGCCTCGGTCAGCGCCTCGACGGCGCTCCGCAGCGTCTCGACTGAGGCGTCGCCGGAGAGGGCGTCTCGGATGTCCTTGACGCGGGCGTCGATATCAGCGCGCACGTCGGCCGGGATCTTGTCTCCGGCCTCGCTCATCGTCTTCTCCGCCGTGTAGGCCAGCGAGTCGGCCTGGTTGCGGACCGCGACCCCTTCGCGGCGCTTGCGGTCGTCTTCGGCGTGTGCCTCGGCGTCGCGCTTCATCTGCTCGATCTCTTCCGGGCTCAGGCCCGTGCCCGCCTGGATCGTGATCTTCTGCTCGCGCCCGGTGCCCGTATCGCGGGCTGAGACGTGCAGGATGCCGTTGGCGTCGATGTCGAACGCCACCTCGATCTGGGGCATACCGCGGGGCGAGGGCAGGATGCCGTCCAGGATGAAGCGCCCGAGCGACTTGTTGTCACTCGCCATCCCGCGCTCGCCCTGGAGCACGTGGATCTCGACCGACGCCTGGTTGTCGGAGGCCGTCGAGTACGTCTTGGACTTCGATGTTGGGATCGTCGTGTTGCGCCCGATCAGGACGGTCGTCAGGGACTTCTCATCGAAATCGATACTCAACTCCCGCAGGTTCTTGAACTGTCTAATGGTTAGTTGATCGATTCTCACTTGCCATCTCGTTTTAGTATGACAGCTGAGCCAGAGCGACGTACCTCCTGCACCCGGCCCTTATCAAGCTCCATCTTGAGCTCCACGTAGAACTCGTCGATCGTGTCCATTGTATGACCGGACTCCTCAAGAAGCTGATTAGCACTCATTCCATCCGGGGCAGATTCGAGCACGTCGGCCAGGGGCCTCCGGTCTGTCTCGCCAGGTATCCCCCTGTCAGCCCTCACCTTTGTGCTCCCGCGAGGGCGCTTCTTCTTGCGTGCCCTGCTTCGGTCAGCGCGGATTCGTTCCAGCAGCTGGCTTGCCGGTTCATCGTTCGAGTCCTGGGGGACGAGCCTCCCCTCGAACGCGCTCTTAAGGATCGACTGGCGCAGTCGCTCCGCTCGACTGAGCGCGCGCTCTATCGTGCCATCCAGCTCATCAATGACGGATAAGCGGCGTTCGGCCTCATCGCCAATCCGAGCCTGCTCCGAATTGATTGGCAGCGGCAATGCGATGGACCTTATCTCGCTCAAATTCAGACGTGGTCGACCTACGCCGTGAACCATTGCCTCGACTCTTTTACGCGTCGGGGCGGCGTTGAGGGCTAGATTGAGATAGCTGGCCGTCGCTAAGGTTCGGTCGGGTTTGAACCGTATGCAATCTGCCTTGACTATCGCTGGACCAACGAACGGTGGGATGAGGCAGGCACGCGGCGGATTCTCTCCCAGAGCAGCGATGACCAAGTCGCCGGCCGCGACTCGGTGTTTTGCAAGCCGCTCGTAGTGATCCTGAGAGATGTGAGCTTCGGCGTCGATGAATGCGGCGTCGCCGACATTCTGAAGGCGTATGACGCGTGGTCCGTCTGGAGTGTAGTGGGAAGTCTTGAGGTTCGATCCGAACGGTCCGTCAGTCAAAGAGTTCGGTTCGTCCGCTGCCAATTGATGCACCGTCGCCCACGCCCAACCCTCCGGCAGTTCCGGCAGCCCTTCCGTGTCTGGCGGCTCGGGCACCTTATACTTGGCCTTCCAGGCGCCGTCCTTCGGCGACTTGCCGCTGGCCTCCATCTTGGCGAGCTGGTCCACCTCCCAGCGGGCGCGTCGCTCCCGCAGGATGCGCTCTAGGAGCACTTCCGCCGACTCGAAGTCGCGGCCCTCGGCGCGGGCGAGGTCGGCCTCCGTAGGGACCAGGCGGCCCTCGCAGGCGGCCTTGAGGACTGAGGCGCGGTACAGCTCGAAGTTCGCGCGCGAGTGCTCCAGCGCCGCGACCGCAGCGTCCAGCCGCGTGAATTGCTTCTCGATCTCGCCGACGATGCGGTGCTGTTCGGGGAGAGATGGCACGGGGACGGTGTAGGAGTGTATGTCGCCGGGCCTCACGGCCGGGTATAGCGCCCCGGTGACTCGACGCGACATCTCCTCCACGAAAGGCGCGGTCTGCACGAGGTAGTAGAGAAGCCGTGAGTCGGGCCCCATGGACCTAAGGACGCAGAACCCAGTTGAGGCGACGGCATTCCCCATGCCTTCCGGTACATGCGCGACGGCGTTCAGATTCGGCCTCGTCATCGAGACCAGCACGTCGCCCGGCCGCACGTGCTGTCGCGCACGGCTAGGCGCCTCTCCCACCGCCAGGGTCTTGGGAGTCGTGATCCGCTTTGCCTTCTTGTCAATGCTGGTGATGTCGATGTAGAGGAAATCGCCGTCGCCCGTGGGGCGTCCCTGTTCTACTTCGGGGTTGACCAGATCGTCGATAGTGGCCCGAGCCCAGCCCGCCGGCAGGGCTTCAGTGCTGACTGGAGTCATGCCACCAGCACCTCATTCAGCTCGTCCAGCAGCCCGGTCAGCTCCTCGCCGAACACATGGTACGCCTTGCCGAGACCGCCCCGCTGGGCGAACGGCACGTACTGGAAGTCGTCCGCCTCGATCTGGAAGTTGGCGGCTATGTGGTCGCGGATGTCTTCCAGCCATCGGACCTGCTCCTCGCTGAAGCTCCTGCCCAAGCCCTCCTGCTGGGTTAGCCAGTCCTGAAACCTCTGCTCCACCAGCTCGGGGAACGGCGTCAGCTCGTCGTCCTGGTGAAGGGCGAAGCGGACCAGGGCCACGATGTCGGTCAGGACGCTCGCCGCGGAGCCCCTCACCTTCGACTGGTCTAGCGCCTCATAGGCCCGCCAGAGCTTCTCGGGAAGCCACACGCGGGGCGGTGCTTTGACCACGTCCGCAAGTTCCCGGATGTCGGCGGGTCGAAGGCGCTGGCTGTAGGGACGGCTGTAGAGGATCTGAAGCGCGGTGATTTCGTCCTTGTTCTCACGGATGAAACGCTCGAAGGACGTGACCAGCTCCTTGGCCTTCTCACGGGCCTCGTCCGAGAACGATGCCTCCAGCACCGCGTCCTTGCTCACGGTGTCGATGGTCTGCTCGAGGTGCTGCTTCAGTTCGACGAGCCGCTGCCGTAGCTCCGGATTGGTCGCGATGGGAGCGGTTGCCCCCTTCAGCATCGTGCCGGCGGCATCCTCGACCTGTTCTGCCGACGGCATGATGTCGTCTGACAGGCCGGCAGCATTCCGGGCGGCTTCCACGTGTCGGTCGGGATCGAGGGCCTCCACGAGTTTGGCGGTCAGGTCCTTCAACGGCAGCCCGCCGCTTGTCTTCTCCAGGGCATGCCGGTCAGACGGGTCGAGCTGGTGGTCCAGGCGCGCCAAGCGGCCGGCCAGGGAGGAGATGACATCCGGATCCGTGCTGCCGAAAGCGACGGCTTGAAGGAGCTTCGGGAAGGGGATTGTGGGTTGGCGCTCAAGGGAGCGGGTGTCTGTCAGGGTCTGCTCGGCGAGGCCGACGCAGTCAACGATCACGAAATGAGTCTTGCCAGCCGCATCCGGTGTGACGGCCTTGAGATCGGTGTCCTTGATGATGCGAACGCCCCGACCCTTCATCTGCTCGAAGAATGTGCGGCTCTTCACGGCGCGCATGAACATCACGATCTCTAGCGGCTTGATGTCCGTCCCGGTGGCGATCATGTCGACGGTCACCACTATCCGCGGATTGTAGCTGTTGCGGAAGGAGGATAGCAGGTCTTCGGCCTTGAGCCCGGACGATTTGTACTCCATTCTCTGGACTTCGTGCCCCTCGTCATCGGTGGTCTTCGTGATCACGCGTACGGTGCTGGTCCGGTAGGTGATCTTCTGGCAGAACTCGTTCCCCTTCCCGAACTCCTCCCGCACGATCTGAACGATGTCGTCGGCGTGGCTGTCGTCCTTCGCGTAGATCAGAGTCTTCGGGACCTCCATGCGACCGGGGAAGATCTCGGTGGAGAGTTTCTCCTTGAACGCTCGCACTACCGTGCGGATCTGGTCTGGCGCAACGACGCCCCTGTCTAGCTGCGACTCGTCGTAGCTGAAGTCCTCATCCAGTTTCTCCCAGCGGACTTGGCGGGTTTCACGATCCCGCCGGTCAACGAACAGGCCGGCTTCAACGGTCGATCCAGCTTCCGTGATCTGGGTGCGAATGCGGTAGACATCGAAATCGACGTTGACGGCATCGGCCACGGCTTGTTCGTGGTTGTACTCCATTACGAGGTTCTGCTTGAAGAAGCCGAACGTCTGCTTCGAAGGGGTGGCCGTGAGGCCGACGAGGTAGGCGTCGAAGTACTCGAGCACCTGACGCCAGAGTTTGTAGATGGAGCGGTGGCACTCGTCCGTGAAGACAATATCGAAGGTCTCTATCGGGACCGATGGGTTGTACGCGACGGGCACCGGCTCGCGCACGAGATCGGAGGCTGTGTCGTACTGCGAACCCTCCTCCAGCTCGGGGTCCATCTCCTCCTCACCCTTGAGCATGGAGTAGAGGCGCTGGATCGTTGTGATGCAAACGCGTGCCACTGGGTCGAGCTTGTTCGATGTGAGGAGTTGGACGTTGTACAGCTCCGTGAACTTCCGGCCATCGTCCGGCGTGGTGTACTGCTGGAACTCCTTCAGTGCCTGCCTGCCGAGGTTGCTTCGATCAACGAGGAACAGCACCCGACGCGCTCCGCCGAACTTGATGAGCCTGTACGCCGACGTGATGGCCGTAAACGTCTTGCCGCTGCCGGTGGCCATCTGGATCAGCGCACGAGGTCTATCCTCGCTGAACGACTGCTCCAGATTGCGGACCGCTATCTCCTGGGCGGGCCATAGCCCAGTAGCGTCGAGGGGCGGCAGGTTCTGCAGCCGGCGCCGCAGCGTCGACCTTGCGGCGTATCTCCCTTTCGGCTCTGCAGCCTTGGGCAGCGTGGCGCGGGCAACCACGACGGTGGGATCGATCCACTCTGCCAGGGTCTCAGGCCGATGGAAACTGAACACGCGGCGGCTCCGCGGCTCCGGGTCGAGCTGGTTGGTGAAGCGCGTCTCGACACCGGTGCTCTCGTACAGGAACGGGAGCGGCTGAACCGGCGCGGGGATCTCGTTCGGGAGGCCCGTGCCATATTTTACGGACTGAACCTCGACTCCGGTGAGAGTCGTCCCGACTGGCTTAGCCTCAACGACTCCGACCGCTTGTCCATCGACGTGCAGTAGGTAGTCCGCGGAGCCGTGGCCCGGCTTCAAGGGATACTCTCTTACAGCCACCCCTCGCCCGGCCGCCAGGTTAACTTCGTCCGCATCTTGGATTTTCCACCCAGCAGCGTCGAGGGCGGCGTCGATATTCTCGCGTGCTTCCTCTTCTGGCTTCGTCATATCGTGGTGAGCGGTACTTGAGATCCGGGAACAACGGACCCGCCATCCCAGAGCCAGTTCTCCGGTGGGGACATACCCCGATTAGCCTGAGGGCATTGGGCGGCATCTCCTTGCGCCGCCATATTATAATGCACTGCGCAGTCAAGGCAGAAGCAGGCCGTCGCAGAGCGCCCCAGCGGCTGCGCTATTCGTCGCCATCATCAAGAGAGCCTTCGCTGATTGAGGGGTCATGGTCGGCGAGCCCCCTGTTGGGGTCAGGTAGGTTGTCCATATTCCCGCCGTACGCCTGACGACCCCCCGGTCAGGAGCCTACGGAACCGTTCAGAGCACACATCATTCCCGTGCCACCATCCTTCAGCACGCCGAAAACGCCACAGTTATCCGCTGTCTCAGAGTCTTCTAAGACGAACCAAGGTCGTCACGATGTACCCGGTGGGGAGGGTACGCCCTGGGTCCATCATGCGTTCGGATCGATTCCCCAGATCGACAGGCGCGGGCGCATGTAGTGGAGTAACTGGTGGTAGCGTCTAGAAAGCTTGACATTGCCCTCCTGCTCAAAGCGAGCCGCTTCGGAACGAGCAAAGTCATAAGCCCGGGAGCCAAGCCCTGCATACTCGGGCGCCATGGTCGACACGATGGACTGGAATATTTCGCCCATGAAGTCGACGATGGTCATGCCGTCCGCGTCAGTGCAGAGGAGGGACGATTGCGATCGGTGGACCGCGACAAGCAGACGCTCTACCTCTGCGTCGCCGCTGAAACCGCCCTTGCGGTTGGCGAACTCGACTGCTTCCCGAGAAAGCACAACGCGCGGATACTCTGCGATCTTGCTTTCCATCTCATGCGCCATGACCAAGGCCGGCCCGTAGAAATTGCTCGGTTCGTTCTCTGTCCCCTCGATCACTGTCCCGTCGTCCACGGTGATTGCGCCCCTAGACGGGTTCCCCTCAGCGAGACCCGTTAGAAGCCCAAACGCTGCGGCTCCCACCATTCGATCGAGAACGTCGCCGGTTTGGTCTCCGTGGCTATTGACATCTGGGGCGTAGAAGACAAACGTATCCGAAAATTGGCGGGTTTTCAGATCGGCCTCTCGTATCCTCTCTCGTATCCTTAAGAACTCCCGACGCTTCTCAGGTGCCAGTTGACCAAGTTCCTCGTCTGTCATTTTCCTTTTCCCGTATCCCTCGAAGAACCCTTCGAACAACTCCCGGAAATCGCGAACTGTGTCTGCCGTCTCATCAACGGCCTCAACTAGCTCGGGGGTTGATCGTCCATCTCTTGGCAACGCCGGCCATTTTTGGAGGCGTTCCGACTGGTTTAGGAGATCCACAATGCACACGACGTAGGATTGGACCACGTATTCGCGATTGTTTTCTAAAGTCACGAGTATCGGCCGCGCCTTGTCAGGATCGTTTCCGGCCGTCATCATCTGTTGCTTACTAGCAATTTCGTTGTCCTCCGCCGCTGCCCCATCGCGCCTCCCCATCACCGTGCCGGACCCTGATCAGCGCGATGTAACGGGATCGTTGCCTACACTGTCAGGTGTAGCATAAGTCTCACCATTAGGACAGAAAAGGGCATAGCTCCGGACGCCCACAGTGTAGTCCGTGTCCCAACCGGACTCTACTCCGTGCGCCGATAGAGTAGAATAGTCCCGCCATGGAGCCGCGCATCCAGTACGCGAAGACCAAGGACGGGGTGAGCATCGCCTTTTGGACCCTGGGGGAAGGCATGCAGGCGCAGCAGGAAGTCACTTGACTCAGCTATGGCTTAAGGCGAGAATCTTGTGGAAGCACGCGTCTACTCATGAAAGGGGCGGGCA
>JACZRQ010000090.1:1148-10966 GCA_022574655.1 Chloroflexota bacterium | reverse complement strand
GGACACAGTTTCTAACGTAGCGAAGGCGGACATAGCTCTCGATTCGGTCGAGTCCCACGGACTCGGAATTCTCAAGCTAGTCCGCGGATCGCCTCGACTAGCGTCTCAGGCACGGAGAACGGCAACCGCCGTCACGGGAATTGATGAGAAAATGTGGCACCTAGATCATGACGGCTCGTGGATACCGGAGGTTCGGAACGTGGTTGATCGACCGATAAACGACGGTGAGATAGGAAGTCGCAATGACTGCCTGCAAAGGGAAACCCGGTTCGGCGCCTACTCTGTCGTGATGAAGAGGGCGAAGGGTCTCAACGATTTGCTTCGCACTGGCCTTGGGATGGGAGCCGATGATATGTATCTTGAGGTTCACGTGCCGGACTCTGTTACAGGGTCGCCGAGAGCGATGCTAGAGACTTTCAAGACCGGGGCTCTCGAACTGGCAAACTTCCTTCGCGAGAAGCGATTAAGGCCGCAGTGGCTGATCGGTGTGACTCACCAAAATGTGGCCAGGCCAGCGGAGCGATTCTTGAACTTTCAGGTTATATCAGGAATTCCCGCCGAGGCCGTGGACCGCGAGAAGGTACAAAGGATCGCTGAAGGGTACAGGAAGACCAAGAGACGGAAAAGCGGTACGGCACAGGGGGCGCTCTGCCTCTGTTACCAGAGCTACACGGCCTTCATGGATTTCGCCGAGAGCCTACGAGGTAGGCAACAGGCTAAACGAGGGCCGACCGGTTCTTGAGAGCGCGCTCCCACTACGCGCTTGTTGGCCTGGTTAACCAGGAGGTGCGGCGCGATGCGCGGTGCCTACGTAGCCGGGCCATCTGTCACAGCCAGATGGTGACAACTGGCCCCAGGAAGATGTGCCAAACGGTGCCTGTGCTCGTAGATGGGCTGCGTCAATGTAGAGACAGAGCCGAACATCGGGCGAAGTCTTAAAGGAGGTTAGACATGAAACTCGGAAACTGGGCGAAAGTGATCAGGCACTGGATCTGGGTCGCGCCGCTGGTCCTCGGAGTTGTGTTCGTGGGGTCCGGTGCCTATATGGTGATCGAGGGTCAGAACGCCAAGAACGAGGTCCGGGACGCGATCGTCGCTGAGAACATCATCACTACAGAAGACGCGAGCATCCCGAACGTGCAGGTCAACAGCGCCGCGACGGCCAAGGCACAGGCCGACGTCATCGAGGAGCACACTCTCGCCCTCACGGGCGGCCTGACGTACTCAGAACTGGACCGCGATGACCCACTGCGCGAGACGGCCCTCACGGCGGCCAACCTCCGCACCAGCCTTAACCTGGCTGTGATGGGGTTCGAGGTCTCCAATCTCGTCATCGGGTTGGGCGCCTTCATGATTGTTATCGGAGCCACCTTCGTAGTCTTCATGGCACCGGCAGTCTACTACTCAGCCGCGGTGGCTAACCACTACAACGAGCTGATCAAGAAAGAGGAGAAGGAGAGGCCCGTCGGCGGTACCGCGCCGCAGGTCACCTAGAATCTAACCTCCTCAATAGCGCAGGGAGGCTGGGCGCCCGAGAGCCCGGCCTCCCTGGAACGGGATTGGGAGGAACGAAATGAAGACGATGTTCGTGCCGCTGGACGGCTCAGACCGCTCTGAGACGGTGCTGCCCCTCGTGATAGCGCTCGCTCGCAATGACGAGCACAGTGTCACCCTCTTCTCCGTTCGGGATTCGGGAGCTAGGCAGCTGAGCGGCGTCAGGGAGCACGACATCTGGGACCCTGACGTCTCCGGCCTGGAATGCCTAAGCGACGACCTCGCTACCGTCGCTGAGACTGTGGCAAGCGAGGGGATCGAGGTGACGACTGAGGTTCGTTGCGGATATCCGACAGGCACGATTCTTGCGGCGATCCGAGAGTCGAAACCGGACTTGATCGTAATGGCCAGCAGGGGACGCGGTGGAGTGACAGACAGAGTTATTGCCGCGGCGAGGGCGCCGGTACTCGTGCTGGGTCCTCTCCGGCTGGAGCTCTGGCCTCCAGATGAACTGCAATCGGACGACGCTCTGCCCGCCATCTACGAAGATCTCGGATTCCACTGCGGATGCCCGGTCGCGGCGGATATGGCCCGAGTGGCTGGTGCGCATGGCGCGCTCTTGAACGTGGACTACGAGGCACTCAGAGAGATGATCGAGGATCTGATGAGCTTGGCTGAGGCGTCCCGTTCTAGGGCTCCGCGGCATGTAAGTGTATATCGGGGGATGAGCCGGAGGCTCAAAGGAGGGTCGATATGAAGAAGGTGCTTCTACTGCTGGCTGCGCTAGTTGGCTTCGCTGTCCTCATCCGCCGCCTCACCCCCACAGACATCGGCGAGCGCCTATCTGGGCTACACGAGCGCATGACGGGGCGGATGATGGAGCACATGCCAGAGGACTGACCTTGCAGGGTCGATACATCTGGCGTGCACCAGATACAAGAACAGAACGCAAAGATCCTAGAGCTACTCAAGGAACGGCGGCCGGTTGAGGAAGGGTCTTCAGGGGATTCGGTGACCGCTGCCGCCGATACACAAGCGGGAGAGGAGGAGAACAATGCCCGCTCAAATTAGACGGATCGCTCTTCGCACCACTGTTCTCGTGGCCGTCGTTCTGGGCACGGCGTTTGCCTGGACGGCCGGCGCATCGGCCTACGATACTGGCGGAACGGCCTCCACAGCGGCCGCCGTTGGTGAGGGCGCTGTGCAAGACACCGTTCCGGCTTCAGCCGATGGAGGCTTGGCCACAGCCGGCGTGGACACGGCGGTGGACATGCTTTCGCTGGACGGTGCGACCGAACCGGCGCCCCTTCAGATGATGGACGGTGACCACGATTGGGACGGCGGCTGGTGGATCGTGATGGTGGTCATGATGGTGCTTTTCTGGGGAGCGGTCATCGCGGTCGCCGTTTGGGGAATTCGCCAGTTCACGGGAGACCAGAGGCAGGACCGAAGCGCGCTGGACATCGCCAGGGAGCGCCTGGCCAGGGGTGAGATCACCAAGGAGGAGTTCGACCGGATTCGGGGTGACCTGGCATAGAGATACCGGAGGGTCACAGGCACCTCTATCCTCCTCACGTGGAGCGGATATGACAACAAGTAGCATGGCGGATTGAGTACAAGGAGAGGGATGAAACATGGCAAAGATACTTTTTATCGGAACTCACGGGACCGAAGATCCTACCAGGGCCACTTTCCCTTTTATGGAGGCCAAGGGCGCTATCGAAGCCGGGCATGAGACTGGCATCATCCTGATGATAGATGCCCCGTCCTTAATCAAGGACCACATCGCGGCGCAGGTCCAGGGTGTTGGTGTGCCGCCACTGAAGGAGTTGATAGACTTCCTTGTTGCCCGTAACGTCAGGATTTCTGTCTGCGAGCCCAGCGGCCGTGCCCTCGGGGTCACGGAACACGACTTTGCCGGTAAGAACAGCGGCTTCGGCACGTCGGTGGATGCCAACAACGCCTACGCTGGGTACGATCGTGTGGTGACGTTCTAGGGGCCTTTGTTCAGCGCGTGTTGCTGAGGAGTAAGCAGCCTGGTGATTATCGACCCGGGCTGTGATTCAGTCCCGAAGTGGAGTTTTGTCATGGATCCCGGCGAGTGCGGCGACTAGTGGAGGAGAATATGCCCAAGGCTGACTCATCCAGCAGAGCGTCAGTTCGGCTGCGTGGCGTTCCGCACAAACTGGCGGCTTTTCCAGGGACTGGCCACGTGGGAGGTGGTCGATGCGAGTTACGTACGACGTAGTCGTCGTTGGCGGCAGTTTCGGCGGCCTGGCGGCGGCCAGTCAGCTCAGGGGGAGCATCCTTATCATCGACCGAGAGCCGGTCGGGAGCGGTCAGCGGTCAGCCTGCGGTACGCCCCTGCGCGTGCCCATGGCCCTTGGCCTAGGAGACAGCGTGCTCCAAGTTCACGAGCGTGCGCTCTTCCACCTGGGCTCGCACTCTTTCGAGCTGCCTGGAACCGAGCCGTTCTGCACCTTCGATTACGAAGGCTTCTGCCAGGGACTCTACGCGCTGACTAGCGCCGAATTCGTCCAGGCCAGTGTCCGCGGCGTTCGAGCGGAGGGAAGCGAGCGTCTCATAGTGTCGACCAGCGCCGGCGAGTTTACCGCCCGGTACGTTGTGGATGCCTCCGGCTGGTCGGCGGTGGCGGCCTCGAGCCTAGACTCACGCGTTCAGCCGCGGGAGGGCGTGGGCTTCGGGCTCGAGACGACAGTGCTGCATCAAGGTGAGGGTTTGCGCATCTGGCTGGACCGGGGTCTGCATCCAGGTAGGCTTGGCTGGCTCTTTCCCTCTGGCGACCACAGCCGGGCTGGCTTGGCCAGCTATACAGGGGATGGCGTCAAGGGACAACGGGTCGCGGAATTCGCTCTCAGCTTCGGGCCCGCCGCCCCATCGCTCCACGGAGGCTTCTTTCCATTGAGGCTGCGCAGGCCCGTCGTTGGACCGCTCTTTGTTGTAGGTGATTCCGCCGGGCACTGTATGCCACTGACCGCAGAAGGGATTCGCCCAGCAATCTACTTCGGCCAACAGTGCGGGGCACTGCTCCAGCTTGTGCTCGATGAGAAGCTGGCGTTGGCGCAGGCCCAATCCACCTACAGACAACTGCACGACAGCTGCCGCCCCTACTATCGCTGGTTGCTCCAGCACCAGAACTGGACTACGCGGTTACCAGGCGCTCTACTGGCTGCTGTGATGAAGGTGGCGAAGATGACGGGCCAGAGCGAACGGATTCTGCGCCGTTATTGCGCCATGATGCCTATCACACCGGCGTATGAAACCGAATGCGATGTCGGCGACGGGAGGCGCTTGGCTCCGGCTGGCATACCCCACGGATTGCGGTGAGCCCTCCGAAGTGCCTCGAGAGGGAGTCACCTACTACTTCTGCGCCGGGGGCTGCAGAGGTAGTTCGACCGAAGCCCGGAGAACCGTAAGGCCAAACGGCCTCGCACATCCGGTATGTTCGGCCCTAGCTGCGAATACGGCATGTCCCGCACGCTTGTGATAGCTCGGTCTGCGCGTAAGGAGGCGAGAGCGATGGTTGCTGTGACTCCGGAGCGAAAACTCGAAGACGTAATGGAGAAGATGCCGTATGGCATGTACATAGTCGGCTCGCGCGCTCTGGACGGAGAGCCGAACGGGATGATAGCCGACTGGGTTATGCAAGTGTCATTCTCGCCGCGGCTACTTGCGGTCGCGTTTGAGAACGACGCGCACACGCTGGAGAACATCCGGGCGGACGGCGTATTCACGCTCAACATCCTGGCGCAAGATGCCGAGAGTATGCACCTAGCGTCGCGCTTTGCACAGCCGTACTACGGGAAAAAAGTGAAGGGGCGCGCTGGCACGGCGATGACGGAAGTGCACCACAAGCTCGAGGGCATCGCCTACGCGCTCACCGGTTCCGGTGGTCCGGTCCTCGATCTGGCAGTGGCCTGGCTCGAGTGCTTTGCGGAGCACTTCATCTCAGCGGGAGACCACACAGTAGTTATTGGCCGGGTGCTGGACGGAAGAATCGAGCGTGAGGCAGAGGTGATGACCTCGACCTACAGCGGCTGGCCATACAGTGGTTGATTCGAGGACGGCCTTCTCCAACGCGCTTGTCACGTGAAGGAGGAATGCCATGAGCAGAAGTCGCGTGGAAGAATACCCGAGAAGCAAAAGTGTCCCGTTCCGGATTCACCGTCCTCGTCTAGCACGCGGTGAGATCGACAGCGAAGAGTTCGACGACATCAGAAGCCGCCTCGAGTATGACCGTGGCTGATCCTGTCCTCACCAAGCAGCCCGCGCCCTCTGCCAGAGTTACCTTCCCGAGTGCCCCGATCCTCCGGGTTTCAGACGTTCACAAATCGTTTCGCCGCCATAGCTGGCTTCCGGGCGGCCGCGTCAACCAGGTCCTCCGGGGCGCCTCGTTCGCGATTCGGCCCGGCAAGATGATCGGGCTCGTGGGAGAGAACGGCTCCGGCAAGAGCGTGCTCTTGAAGATCATCGTCGGCCTAATGAAGGCGGACGAAGGGAGCGTCGAGTTGTCTGGCCGCCTTGGTTACTGTCCCCAGATCCCTCTGCTGTACGACAAGCTGACGTCCGACGAGACGTTCAGGCTGTTTGCCCACGCTTACGAACTCGACGACGCATATGCGCTAGAGCGAGCAGAGCACTTCTATGAGTTCCTGAATTTCGGCCAGTTTCGAGGCGAACTCATCGAGAACCTGTCGGGGGGCACGAAACAGAAACTAAACCTCGCGATTGCGCTCATGCACGAGCCGCAGATCCTGCTTCTGGACGAGCCGTACTCCGGCTTCGACTGGGACACGTACCAGCGCTTCTGGCAGCTCGCCGATTCATTGCGTGACTCCGGGACAACGTTCGTCATCGTGTCCCACTTCATCGAAGAGCGGTCGCACTTCGACCGCATCCTCAGGGTCCGAGACGGACTCGTTGAGGACGAGGATGTCTGATGGCGTCTCCGGCTGTTGAAGTCGCGTTCGCAAACGCACGCCAGTACGCGAGGCAGCCGATTAACCTCGTTCTGCTGGCGCTGATCCCACCCCTGTTCATCATCGCCATGAGCAGCGCCATCGGCACGTTTTCCGATGTGCTCGGCGGCAATCTTGGAGAAAGGGCCGGCACGGGACTGGCCGGACTGTGGGCCGCCTCCCTCCTCACCGGAGCGGCGACGTTCTTCATCCTCCGGACGAGTGTCCGGACAGACGGGCGGCTGATCGCGGCGGGCCTGCGTTCGTCGTCCCTGGGCTTGGCGCACGCCACGACGGCGGTAGCGCTGGCGACGGTTACGACGGCCGTGAGCTTTTCCATGCTGATGCTAACGCAGGATGTATCTAAGCCGGCAGACCTGTTCGGGGCGATCCTTCTTGCGACTCTCATCTACGCCGCCCTGGGCATCGCCCTAGCCTGGTTTATCGAAGGCGACCTCGAAGGGTCGTTCGTGATCATCCTCGTCTTCATGCTGGATGCGTTTGTTGGCGGTCCCTTGGGAGGCGGCGGCGGATTCTTCGCGGGCCTGTTCCCAGTGCATTTTCCGTCAGAGATCGCCGTCGCCTCCATGGTCGGAGCCTCGTATAAGGCCGAATGGCTTGCCTGGTCCGGCATCTACCTCCTGCTGCTGGCCGGTGTCTCTCCGCTAGTGATCTGGTGGAGGAGCCGGCAATGATGACTGCCGCGATAACTCTCGGCTTGATGCGCCAGTATCAAAGGAATATTTTCCTGCTGCTGCTCCTTGTGACAGTGCCCTTCATTTTCATCACACTCTCGTTCTACATCACCGAATCGCAGCCAATTGTCATTCTCGTGACAGAGTCCGGATCCCGCGTAGCAATTGAGCGCATGATGCCCGAGGTTCACGCAGCGATCATGGTGCCTATTGCCGTCAGCTTCCTGGCGGGAATCGTGGGTCTGTTCGTGATGCTGGATGCATCAAAGAACGACTCGCGACTGCTGGTGGCCGGACTTCCTGCGTTCGTCGTCGCGTCATCCAGAATGGCCATCATGGTCGCACTCAGCCTCATCATTGCGCTGGTTTCGATCGCCGTCACTTTGATCAACTTCAGCCCCGGCGACCTGGTGGGATTCCTCGTTGGCAACGTTGTGATCGGTATCAGCTACGCGTTCATCGGCGCGATCGCAGCTCTTGTCGTCGGCCGCCTCGGCGGCGCCTATCTCATGTTCTTCGTGCCAATGATGGATGTGGGGATATTCCAGGACCCGATGTTTGTCTCAGGCGATCAGGCGCTCTGGATGAAGCTTCTTCCTGGTTTCGGGGGCAGCCGGATGGTCATCGACGCAGGCTTCACCGGCGCCATGGACGACTGGACGGCGCTCATAGCCGGTCTGACGTGGGTGGCTGTCCTCGGCATCGTTGCCTGTGTGCTGTTCGTGGTTAAGCCGGCTGAGGCGTAGGCCCGTGCCGAAGCTGCCTCTGGGTAGTAGCTAGCCATGTGGCCTCTATCTCCTCGTTGGCAGGATCCGCTGGCAGCAACTGCGGAGGGAACGGTTTTCAAGTCGCGCGCCGGCATAAGGGTTCGTCAGATCGGTTCGGACGGCACCGCTCTGGTCTTTATTCACGGTCTTGGGGCATCGCTCCGCTACTGGGGAACGGCGTATGACAGCCTCGCCGTGAAGCGTCGCCTGATCTTCGTCGATCTTGCCGGGTTTGGCGGCTCGGACAAGCCCGCGGCGCCGTACGACTTGGAGTTCCACTCAAAGATGATTGCGGAGACATTGGACGAGCTGGGGATCGCGACACGTAGCCTGATCGGTCACTCCGCTGGCGCGGCTGTCGCTATGCGACTCGCCGCTGTCCTGGGTAGGACGGCGAACGTCGTGGCGTTCGGAGCGCCGATCTTCCCGTCTGACGATGTAGCCCGGGCTCACCTCGCGAGGCTGGGTATGTTCGAACGCGCCATGGCTGAGGGGTCGCCCATGATGTCCCGCATGTGCCGGTTCATGTGCGATCACCGCGAGCTGTCGCGGAGGCTGGCGCCGCTGCTAGTGCCGAGATTGCCTGCCCCAGTAGCGTCCGATGGTGTCGACCACACGTGGGCATCCTTCAGCAGCACATTCAATTCGCTCTTGCGGGACTTCGACGCGCGGAACTGGGCCGAAGACCTGGGGAGCCGCCTGACCCTCGTCTATGGCTCGAAAGACGAGACCACGCCGGCTCGCTACGCAAAGACTGCGCTCGGGCCTCTCCCGGTCAACATCAACGTCGTCCGCGGAAACCACCATCTACCGCTCTATGAGCCGACCAGGTGTATGAGTTTCATCAAGGAGATCGCGCAGTGAGTCACTCCCCCCGCCGGAATTAAGCGATGTCTGCCCCTCGTTCGCAGCGACTCGACTCGATCGGATCGGCTATCGTTGATCTCGCCATCGATCGACCGCGCTTCATCATCGCGTCAGCGCTCGTCATCGCCGTCGTACTTGCGGCGCTCATCGTTCGCGTCCAGATCGACACCGATCCGGAGAACATGCTGCCCGGCGACGATCCCGTGCGCGTCCTCAACGATTCGATTCGCGAAGATTTCGGCACCCGAGACGTCATCGCCCTGGGCATCGTAGACGAGGGCGGCGTCCTGAGGCCCGAAACTATCGGCGCGGCGTCCGTGCTGATCGATGACATCTCGGCCATCGACGGCGTTGTGGGTGAGCAGATCGTTAGCTTCAAATCGGCTACCGACGTTCCGTCGGGAGCGCTTTCTTCTGACGATGTCGAAACCATCGCTGCTGCGGTGAACGAGAACACGCTCTTCGCGGGGCGCGTCATCTCGTCGGACGCACAGGCGTTGGCGGTTTTCATCCCGCTTGAGAGCAAGGGCGACGCCAACGGCGTTTCTTCCTCGATCGACGACCTGATTAACGAGAGCGGCCTTCCCGTCACCACGGAGACGTACGTCGCCGGCCTGCCCCTCGCCGAGGCGGCATTTGGCCGGGACATGTTTATCCAGATGGGCATTCTCGCGCCTCTCGCCGGTCTTCTCATCTTCTTGCTCATGCTCTTCTTCTTCCGCCGGTTGAGCCTCGTGATTGCGGCGATGGCCGTTGCGATGCTCAGCGTGATCTGGACGATGGGCCTCATGATCGGCATGGGCTTCACTGTGCACATCATGGCGTCGATGATCCCCATCTTCCTCATGCCGATCGCGATCCTCGATAGCATTCACGTCCTTAGCGAGTTCTTCGACCGCTACCCTCGGTACCGGAACAGGCGCGAGACCCTTCGGGCTGTCTACAAAGAGCTGTTTGTGCCCATCACCTACACCACGCTCACGACCGCAGTTGCCTTCGCTTTCCTCGCCCTGGCG
>JACZRQ010000090.1:0-1138 GCA_022574655.1 Chloroflexota bacterium | reverse complement strand
TTTTCGGCATTTTCGTCGCTTTCGGCGTGCTCTCGGCCTGGGTGCTGACCATGCTGTTCATACCTGCGTTCATCATGCTGCTGGGCGAGGAAGGCCTGGCACGCGTAACGACGATTAACACGGGATGGAGCAGTCGTGTTCTGAACCGCGGGCTCCAGTGGCTTGGCGGCTTGGCAGTGGGTGGCTCGCGATTGATCCTTCCCGCGTTCTTCCTGCTAGCCATAGTTGCCGTTCCGGGCATCACTCGGATCAAGGTCAACGACAACCCGGTCAACTGGTTCAAGCCGGGGAGCGACATTCGTCAATCGACCGAGGTTCTCAACGACCACTTGCCCGGCGTCTACAACGCAAGCCTGGTTGTGGAAGCGGAAGCCCCAGCGACTCTAAGCGACCCGGCCGTGGCCGCCGCAGTCGCCGATCTCCAGCACCGCATAGTGGCCAACGAGTTCGTCGGTCAGACGACCTCATACGTCGACGTCGTCACGACCGAGAACTATCTTGCCAACGACCGCGACGAAGCGTCGCGAACGATCCCCGGCGACCGTACTGCGATCGAGGCTTCACTGGCCTCGGCGGCGGCGTCCCCCGAGCTTGCCGCAGTCGGCTCCTTGATCACCAGCGATTACCAGCGAGCCAACGTACAGATCCTGATGAACAACGGAGACAACACGGCGATGCAGTCCGTGGTCGACGACGCTGAGTCGTACGTCGCAGGGCAACCTCTCCCAGCCGGTGTCTCCGTCGAGTGGGCCGGGGAGACGTATTTAAACTTGGTCTGGCAGGACAAGATGGTCAGCGGGATGCTAAAGGCCTTCCTCAGCACTTTTATAGTCGTGTTCGTACTCATGGTCCTGCTCTTCCGCTCGCTTCGCTGGGCGTCGCTGGCGATGATTCCGATGTCCGTGACGATACTGCTCGTGTACGGAACGTTGGGGCTCGTTGGCAAGGACTACGACATGCCGCTGGCGGTGCTCTCAACGCTGGTGCTTGGCATCGGCGTCGACTTCGCAATTCACTTTGTTCAGCGGTACCGCGAACTCGCCGACAAGGCGAGCAGCTCGAGTGAGGCCCTCCAACAGTTCTTCGAGGAACCCGCGCGAGCGCTGACGAAGAACGCGCTCATCATCGCGATCGGCTT
>JACZRQ010000089.1 GCA_022574655.1 Chloroflexota bacterium | reverse complement strand
CGTCCTGTTCCTGACGAGCCAGTTCCCGCAGCCGAGGCGCAGCGGAGCGACGATTAAGACTGCGACACTCATCGACTATCTTCATGAACGACACGAGTTGTATCTGGTCTGCCTCCGCGGCGATGAGCTTGACGACGGGCAGCGTGAGTGGGCGAGCCAGTTCGCGGGCTTCGACTCGGTGCAGCTCGATCGCGGTCGAAATCCGTTGAACCTGGCGCGCAGCTACGCCTCTCGTGTGCCCCTGAGCATCGAACGGAATCGCAGCGCCAAGATGACGACGGTTGTCGAGGGGGTCGTAGCGGACACTTCCTTCGACGCCGTGTTCGTCGACGGCTGGCTGATGGCTCAGTACCTGCCCACCGGCTTCGACGGTCTCAAGCTGCTGCACGAGCACAACGCCGAATACGTGATCTGGGATCGGCAGACGAACCTTGAGACGAACCCTCTGCTGAGACGGGTTCTGACAGCGGAGGCGGCGCGCGTTCGTGAGTGCGAAGCGACCCTTCTTTCCAGGTTTGACGTCGTATATGCGGTATCAGTTGCCGATCAGCTCGCTCTCGAGGAGATCGGCTCCCCCGACCTGAACGTTCGTATCCTGCCGAACGTCGCCGACACGGAGCTGCTTGAACGGCCGCCGCTCAGCTTCAGCGACAGTTCGCGCGTCGTGCTTTATCTCGGAACTATGAGCTGGCAGCCAAACTTGGAAGGGATCGATCGATTTCTGCGCGAAGTCTGGCCGCTCGTTCACCGGCAGGACAGCGATGCGAGATTGGTGATCGCGGGTCAGGGGGCTCCGAAATCGCTGCGAAGACTTGCGGGCCGAGAGAAGGGCATCGAACTCGTCGCCGAGTTTGACGAGGCCGAGGACCTGTATCGCAACGCGCGGGTCTTCATCGAGGCGACCAGAAGCGGCGGCGGCACAAAGGTCAAACTGTTGAACGCGCTTGCTCGCGGTCTCCCCGTCGTCGCCAGCCCGGAGGCGTTCGAAGGTTTGTCGGTGACGCCCGGCGAGCATGCACTGGTCGAAGGCGAGTCGTCGACGATGGCTGCGGGGATCATCCGGCTCTTCGACGATGAGAAGCTGTGGAAGCGGTTGAGCGAGAATGGCCGGAAGCTGATCCACGATCGGTACGTCCCGGACATCGCGTACGCCGTGCTGGACCAAGTGTTGAGCGATGCCCCAGCTGGCGTCTGATCCGCGAGAAGCCGTTCAGGTCCTCGGGGTTCGGTTCGACAATCTCACTCGGCGCGAGGCCGCGCAGGCGATCGCGAAGCTCGCTGGCGATCGAGAGAAGACTTACGTCGTCAAGCCATACTCGGAGTTCATGCCGGTGGCGGTTCGGGACGATCGAGTACGAGACGTTCTGAACGGGGCCGCGCTCTGCCTCTCGGATGGCGTGGGCATCATCTGGGCGGCGTACTACCTTTCGCTTCCGGGCGGTGGACTTCGCGCACTCCTGCAACTGGCCCCTTCGTTGCTTTCGCTGGTCTTTAGTTCCGCCGCCGCGGGGCGGCCGCTAGTCGAGCAGATGGGTGGTCCCGACCTGACCTGGCCGATGTTGGAGGCGTTAAACGAAGCCGAGGCCAGCGTTTATCTGCTCGGTGGGACCAAGGCTGAAGTGTCGGGAGCGCAGAGCCGCATTGAGGAGCGTTTTCAGCGACTTCGTATCGTCGGCGTGCGGGACGGCTACTTTCGCACTCATGGGTCTGAGAACGACCGCGTGATCGAAGCGGTCAATGAGGCTGCCCCCCAAGTGCTGCTCGTCGGCATGGGATTTCCGCGGCAGGAGCTGTGGATCGCAGACAACCTTTCGCGCCTCAACGTCAACGTTGCGGTGGCGGAAGGTGGTTCGTTCAGCTTTATCTCGGGCCGGATCGGCCGCGCGCCCGGCTGGGTGCGGCGGATCGGGCTGGAGTGGCTCTACCGTTTGGGTCGCCAACCGTGGCGGCTGCGCCGTCAACTCCGTCTGCCGCAGTTTGTGGCGCTGGTTGTGCGCGATCGGCTGAGGGCCGGGGCGAGGAACTAGCCGGCGTCGTCCGTGGCAGCGCTGTTCCGGTTCCTGATCTTCTGCCAGACGTCTACGTAGAACTGGAAGTCGCTCGGCCGCACGACCAGTGCTTCCAGAGGCGAACGCCCCGAAACCTTCCGGTACCAGTACAGGGTGGCCACCAGAGATATGACGTAAGCGATCGACGAAGCGATCGCGGCTCCTTCGACCTCGAGCCACGGGATGAATATGAAGTCGAGGGCGATCGTAAAGCCGAGCGCGATGAACGTCACGTAAGTGTTGAGGATGATTCGTCCCTGGCTGAAGAAGTACGTCCCGAGCACCCGTGTAGCGCTGGCGGCGATTATTCCCGGCATCAAGAGGATCAGGGGCAGGATCGCCTCGTCGAACTCGCCACCAAATAACAAGGGCACTACGAACGGCGCGATCGCTGACAGCGCAATGGCTCCGAACACGCTTACGAACAGCGTGTTGCGGCAGATCAGCGGGGTCAGCTCTTCGGCCCGCTCCTTCTCCATCGAGGTCAGACGCGGCAGCAGTACCATCGCCACAGACGAGGAGATCCACCAGACGCTCTCGGCGACTCCGACGGCGACGGTGTAGTGCCCGACGCCGGCACGCGAGACGAACGCGGCGACCAGGAACTGGTCGAGCCGGTAGTTGAAGAGCTGGGCGAGGTTAGCGGCCTGACCCTGCGCGCCGTATCTGATCTGGTCGCCGAGGACCTTCCACTTGGGCCGCACCAACGTTGCGAGGTTGATGTTGCGCGGGCCTATGAGTGCGAGACAGAGCACGTCGGCCACGGCGAAGGAGATCGCCCAGCCGGTGACGGCCCAGAAAACATCCAACTCATCGATGATCCAGAGAGAGCCGACGATGCCGATGCCGATGATTCCCTGCACGATCGCCACCGAACTGAGTGCGAAGAATCGGCTGTCTCCGTGCAGGAACGACGTGAGCAGCACGTAGGCGACGATCGCCGGGAGTGCCGCGGCGTACATCCAGTACGAGCGGCCCGACACGAAGAGGTCGGCATCGAACGCCACACCGTACAGCAGGAGGAACAGCCAGCCGACGATAGCCGTCGCGCCGAAGACGAACAGGCTCCCCGATAGCAGGGTCGAGTAATCGTACGTGCCCTTGTTCAGGAAGTAGATGTTGCCGAGGCCGACACCCAGGTTGGCGACGCCACCGGCGACCAAGACGGCGATGAAGAAGAGGGAATACGTGCCGAGTCCGTCGTCGCCGAGTCCTTGCGCCAGTACGATGC
The DNA here is from genome assembly GCA_022574655.1 of Chloroflexota bacterium. Classification (GTDB taxonomy): domain Bacteria; phylum Chloroflexota; class Dehalococcoidia; order SM23-28-2; family RBG-16-64-32; genus JACZRQ01. The sequence goes on along the minus strand of JACZRQ010000089.1, from coordinate 7,769 downwards.
GAAGCAGGAACGCGAGGCCGTAGATGGCGATCTGGGAGAGGAAGACGATGTTGACGTTGAAGAGGAAGCCGCCGCCGCGGTCGGGAAGCTGCGGCTGGGCGTTCATAAGCAGACTGGACTAGCAGCGATGCCGATGGGACCAGTGTAGCTTCGTGCGTGGCGCGTCAGCAATGCGCAATGACTGAGCCGGGTTCTAGACGGTCCTGTCGCGCGCTGTTTTGTCGCCGTGTCCATCGTATACAATCGAATGGCTAGCGCATCGGGGTGTAGCTCAGTCAGGCTAGAGCGCACGGTTCGGGACCGTGAGGTCGGCGGTTCGAATCCGCCCACCCCGACCAGTTTCGCTTCCTCACGTTTGACCTGCGTACTCACATCTACTTCAACGCACACCCGTGTCGTTGGCTACCCTCACGGCTTTACCGTAAGAACGGTTATAAGACGGTAACAAGCGGGGCCATAAACCGTCTAACGATAGCAGCCAGGGAACCTGAAGGCGTGTATCAACGTTATATAACAACGGTGTGTAACGGAAGTTCACCATAAAATGTTCAATCGATTGATATAAGCAGCGCACCCAGGTGGAGTGAAGAGATGGTTTTTCAAGCAGAGGACAGGACCATGGCGAAGAGGCAGCAGGCCGAGCTGGCGATCCGCGCCGCTCTCGAGGGTCGCTGGGCCGACGCGGCCAAACTTAACCAAACGATCGTCAAGGCGTTCCCCACCGACGTCGATGCCCTGAACCGTTTCGGCAAGGCGATGACGGAGCTTGGTAAGTACGACGAGGCCCGCAGCGCTTACATGAAAACAGTTGAACTGGATTCGCTCAACTCGATAGCGCGCAGGAATCTTTCGCGACTGGAAACGATGGGAAAGAAGCCGCGGCACAAGAAGAAGGTCGCGGTGCAGAAGATCTCACCGCAGATGTTTATCGATGAGACGGGCAAGACGAGCACAGCCCCTCTCGTGCGGCCCGTCATGAAGGTCGCTGTTGGGCTGACCGCTGGCGACCAGGTCTCCCTACGGCGCGACAAAAGAGGGTCGTTGTTCGTCGATGACCCGGACGGCGAGCAGATAGGCGAGGTGGAGCCCAAGCTGACCCAGCGGTTGCTAAAGCTGATGGAGGGTGGCAATCAATACGTCGCCGCGATCTCGAGCATCAACGACGAAGGTGTGCGGGTATTCATCCGGGAGACGTTCCAGGACCCGTCTCAGGTCGGGACGTTGTCGTTCCCTGGTTCGGCCATCGATATTGGTGACTCGGTGCGACCTTATACGAAGAGGAGTCTTATCAGCGACGAGCAGCCGCTGTACAGCAGTGACGAAGATGGCAACGAGTATGTATCTGACGAGGATGCTGCTGAGCCGAAGGTCAAGTCGCTTATCCGTAGCGGTGCTAGCGGCGAGGAAGATGACGCCACCGACGGCGGCGACGAAGAATAGGTTTCGGAGAAGGACTGAAGACGGCCGGGCTTGCACAAGCCCGGCCGTCCCGTTTGTACAACTGCGATGACAACCGACTCAGGCGATAGGCTCGTTCCCGAAGAATGGCAGCGCGGACCGCGATACGGCGGCGCCTACACGTTCGCGCGCTGTCCGGCGACGCGAGATCTCTCCCGTGCCGACGTCGCGATAATCGGCATACCGATGGATATGGCGGTGCTCTACCGTCCCGGCGCGCGTTTCGGGCCTCGCGCTATTCGTGATGCCTCCGGCCAGCTCCGGCCACATCACTGGGACGAGGCGATGATGGAGCCGCCGTACGACAAGCTTCGCGTCGTCGACTACGGCGACCTCGATGTGTTCCCGGGCTACATCGAGCAGACGATGGAGCATCTGCTCGAACAACTGCGGCCGGTCGTCGATGCGGGGGTGTTCCCGCTGGTGCTGGGTGGCGATCACTCGTCGACGCTGCCGGTGCTGCGAGCCCTCGCCGCGAAGCACGGCACGCTTTCGCTCGTACACTTTGACGCCCATCCCGATTACTGGGAAGGGCCTGAGGGCCGTCCGTACCACCACGGGACGCCGTTCAGGATTGCTGTGGATGAAGGTCTGATCGACCCGTCGGCTTCCGTACAGGTGGGCATCCGCGGCTCGCTCTCCGAGAGTCTGATCGAGAAGTCGCGCGAAGCCGGATTTCATCTGATAACCGCGGACGAGTTCGCGAGGCAGGGGGTGGCTTCCACGCTCGAGGCGATTCAGCGGATCGTCAACCTCCCGGTCTACGTGTCGCTCGATATCGACAGCGTCGACCCAGCCTACGCACCGGGCACTGGCACGCCCGAGGTCGCCGGTCTAACCAGCCGCGAGATCGTTGATCTCGTTCGGGGGCTGAAGGGGCTGCCGTTCGTCGGTATCGACGTCGTCGAGGTGGCGCCGGCATACGACTCGGGCGAGATCACAGCGCTGCTGGCCGCGAACCTCGTCCATGAGTTTCTGATGTTGCTGCGTCGAGGCCGTTAGGCACCAAGCCCTACCAATACGCCCCTCACCGCGTCTATCATGGTCAGGCGTCATGGAACCCGGAATCATCGTCGCCAACAATCTGGTCAAACGCTACGGTGACTTCACCGCCGTAGACTCGATCTCGTTCACGGTGGCGCGGGGCGAGTGCTTCGGCATTCTCGGTCCGAACGGCGCCGGCAAGACGACGACGATTCGCATGATCTCGTGCGTTTCGCCTGTGACGGCGGGCGATCTGAGCGTCGATGGGATGGCCGTGCAGAAGCAGCCGCGCCGCATCAAGGCGATACTTGGTGTGGTGCCGCAGGAGGACAACCTCGACCCCGATCTGAGCGTGCGCCAGAACCTGCGTGCGTACTCGCGTTACTTCAACATGCCCGCCGATATCGCTCGAGAACGTATTGACGAGGTGCTGGAACTGATGCAGCTCACCGGCAAGCAGAAGGACCGCATCGACGCGCTGTCGGGCGGTCTCAAGCGCCGTCTCACGATCGCTCGCGGACTGATCAACGAACCGAAGATACTCGTCCTCGATGAGCCGACGACCGGACTCGATCCACAGGCGCGCCATCTCGTCTGGCAGAAGCTGCGTCTGCTAGGTCAACAGGGCGTGACGATGCTGCTGACGACTCACTACATGGAGGAGGCGGCTCGTCTTTGCGATCGTGTGATCATTCTGCACAGGGGAAAGATCATCGCCGAGGGCGACCCAACGGAGATGGTTGAGCGATTCGCCGGGCGTGACGTGATTGAAGTGCTGGTCGAAGGAGATGAGCGGGCTGCTGTGCTTCGACAGTTGGAAGGGGTCGATGGTGTGACGGTAGAGGAGGTGGCCGACCTTCTCTACCTCTACGTTCGCGGCGACAACGGGTTCGACGTGTCCGCTCTGAATCTGGATGAGGAGCGTGTAGTCCAACGCCGGGCGAACCTCGAGGACGTCTTTCTGAAACTGACCGGTAGAGGGATCGAGGAGGACCAATGAGCGTTCAGGTCGCCTCCATGCCGCGCATCCAGATCCCGAACGTCTCGTTGCTCGCGTTCCGGGTATGGCAGCGCAACCGGGACGTCTACCTCAACATCTGGCGGGCGGAGATCGTGTGGCCTCTCGTCGACCCGCTGATCACATTAATTGCGCTCGGAATCGGACTCGGCGACTTCGTCGAGCTACCGGTGGAACAGAGCTACGTAGAGTTCATCGCACCAGGGTTGCTTGCGGCCTTCCCGATGTGGATAGCCGCCGGCGAGACGGGCTGGGGCTCGTTCTTCCGCATGGAGAACCAGCGCACTTTCGACGCGATCGTCGCCACGCCGGCAACGATAGATGACGTGGTCACGGGTGAGATCCTCTGGGCGGCGACGCGGGCCTGTATCAGCGTCGTCTACATCCTGGTACTAGCGACGGCGTTTGGCGCGGTCGATTCGGTGCTGGCGATCTTTGTACTGCCGATCGCGTTTCTGCCTGGCCTGATGTTTGGTAGCATTTCGCTCTGCTGGACATCGATGGCGCGGTCGGTCAGCCAGCTCAACTATTTCTTCGCCGCCTTTATCACGCCTCAGTTCTGGCTCTCCGGTGTCTTCTTCCCGCTGAGCGAGCTTCCCGGCTGGGTGCAGACGGTCGCTTGGTTCACGCCCGCCAAGCACGCGGTCGACATCTATCGAGGGCTGGTCGCGGGTGAAGTGGAAGTCGGTCATCTGGGGGATGTCGCCTGGATGATCGTGGTGACAGGCATCTTCTATTGCATAGCCGTCTTCGCCATGCGCAGAAGGCTGGTGAGATGAAACCAAACATCGCCGTCCCCCACTGGCTGGCGCCTGACCAGAAGTGCACCGACTACTACTACGAGGCTTTGACGGGCGCGGGCGCTGACTACACGGTAGTTGAAGACGACGATCTTCCGAACGCTAGTGATGGCTTGCTGCTGCTCGGCGGTGTCGATCTCGATCCGGATGTCTACGCGCGGGAGCCGCACGCCAACATCCAGAAGGTGAACCGCCCACGGGATGATAACGAGTTGGCGTTGCTACGTCGGGCACTGGAGCGTGACATTCCCGTTCTCTGCATCTGTCGCGGTCATCAGCTTCTTCAGGTGGCGATGGGTGGTACGTTGATGCAGGACCTCGATGGGCCGATGCACAAGTGGGTGAACGGCACGGACTCCAACTGGCACGATGTTGCGATCGAGGGCGGACGAGTGGCCGAGATTTATGGCGTCGGTACGATAGAGGTCAATTCGCGTCACCATCAGGGCGTCACGGACGAGATTCTGGCACCCGGACTGACCGTCACTGCCCGTTCGGACGACCGGCTGATCGAGGGCTACGACAGCGATTCGCACCGCTGGGTTGTCGGTGTGCAGTGGCACCCGGAACGCCCGGAAATGAGACCGGCCGCCGATCCGCTGTTTCGAGCGTTCGTCGAGGCGTGCGAATCGTAAGATTTGCGCAAGTTGGCGTGTCCGTAACGCCTATCGGTCAAGGCTCGGTTCAGATATGATTATGGGGTGAAAATACGCGGTTTCGTGGTGGGAGGACCGCTTGCCTGCTTATCAGACGAACGGCCCTCCACTCACGAAGGAATCTGTGTGACAGCGTCCGCGTGTAAGCGCGAGGAGTTCGTATGACCTTAGAGCCGATGATCGGTAAGGTTCTCCCCATCAAGATCGAAGATGAGATGCGCTCCTCGTACCTTGACTACGCCATGAGCGTCATCGTCGCCAGAGCGCTCCCGGACATTCGCGACGGTCTCAAGCCGGTGCAACGGCGCATCCTGTACGCGATGTCGACGATGGGCCTGAACCCGGGCTCCGGATACAAGAAATGCGCCCGCGTCGTCGGTGAAGTGCTCGGCAAGTACCATCCCCACGGCGACTCCCCGGTCTACGAGGCTCTCGTACGGCTGGCACAGCCGTTCAGCCTGCGCTACCCGCTGATAGACGGGCAAGGGAACTTCGGTTCCATCGACAACGACCCGCCGGCGGCGATGCGATATACCGAGACCCGTCTCACCCGTATCGCCACCGAGCTTCTCGCGGACCTCGACAAGGACACGGTTGACTTCGTCGACAACTTCGACGGCAGCGAGCAGGAGCCGATCCCGCTGCCGGCGCGCCTGCCGAACCTCCTCTTAAACGGCGCCTCAGGCATCGCTGTTGGTATGGCGACTAATATTCCTCCGCACAACCTGAACGAGATCTGCGACGCCATCGTGCTGCTCATCGACGAGCCCGAGAGCACGATGGAAGACCTGTCGAAGATCGTGACCGGTCCCGACTTTCCGACCGGCGGCCTGATCTTCCGCTACGAGACGGTCCGGGTTCCTTCCACCAACGGCGAAGGACCGACCTCTCAGCAGATCGACGCTATCCGCCAGGCCCACGCAGATGGCAGGGGCCGGATCGTCATGCGCGCCCGTGTCCACGTCGAAGAGCTGAGCAAGGGCAACCGCAACCACCAGATCATCGTCACGGAGCTTCCCTATCAGACGAACAAAGCGGCGCTGATCGAGAAGACCGCGCACCTCGTCCGCTCGAAGCGCATCGAGGGCATCGCCGACCTGAGAGATGAGTCTGACCGCCACGGTATGCGCATCGTTATCGAGCTGAAGCGCGAAAGCCAGCCGCGGTCCGTCCTCAACTCGCTCTACAAGATGACGGCCATGCAATCGGCGTTCGCAGTGAACATGGTGGCGCTCGTCGATGGCCAGCCGCGGATCGTGAGCCTCAAGAAGATCCTTGAATCGCACATCGATCACCGCCGAATCGTCATTCGCCGCCGGTCGGAGTTCGAACTGAAGAAGGCCCAGGCGCGGGCGCACATACTCGAAGGCCTCCTCAAGGCGATCGACATGCTCGATCAGGTGATCAAGGCGATTCGCAGCTCTCCTTCGGCTGATGAGGCCAAGACGAAACTGATGCGGGCCCCATTCGGGCTCTCCGAATTGCAGGCGCAGGCCGTGCTGGACATGCAGCTTCGCCGCCTGGCGCAGTTGGAGCGGGAAAAGATTCAGGAGGAGTACCAGGAGCTGATCCAGCAGATCTCTTACCTGGAAGACCTACTTGCGAACCCGCGTAAGATCGACTTCCTGATTAAGGACGACGCGATCGCACTGAAAGAGAAGTTTGGTGACGACCGACGCACGCTGATCATGGAGCAGGAGCCCGAGGAGTTCTCTGAGGAGGACCTGGTGGCGCACCAGGAGGTGGTTGTCAGTCTCTCCAAGCGTGGGTTCATCAAGCGCATTCCGCTTAGCACCTATCGTGCGCAGAGGCGCGGTGGTGTGGGCATCATCGGCATGAAGACGCGCGACGACGACGCCGTGCGGCATCTTGTCGTGGCGGACACTCACGACCGGCTCATCTTCTTCACGGACCGTGGCCGCTGCTTCCAGCTCAAGGCCTACGGGATCGCCGATGAGTCTCGCGTCGCTAAGGGCGAGTCGATCATGCAGCTCATCACGCTCGATCAGAAGGAGCGTGTTACGGCGGTCGTGCGTAGCCCGGTCGAGCCGGAGCAGGGGTTCATGGTCGTCGCGTCAAAGCAAGGTGAGGTAAAGAAGACGCCGCTGAAGAACTTCGAGAACGTCAGGCGCGACGGTCTCATCGCGATGAACCTCGAGCCTGACGATGAACTCGTCTCGGCCAAGCTAGCGAACGATACGGACGATGTCATTCTCGTCACGGCGCTTGGGCAGTCTCTGCGCTTCTCTGTGAAGACGCTGCGGTCAGCCTCACGGCTTTCGGGCGGCGTTCGAGGCATCCGTCTGGCCCCGGGAGACTACGTGGTCGGTATGGAGGTGGCATACAAGGGCCAGGCGCTACTCGTCGCCAGCGAGAACGGTATGGGCAAGCGCACGGACGTCGATGACTATCCAAAGCAGGGCAGGGGTGGATCTGGCGTAAGAACGTTCAAGACCAATCCAAAGAGCGGCGAGCTCGTAAAGGCCCGTGTGGTGCATCCAGACCACGAGTTGATACTGATCTCGGAGGATGGGATCATCCTGCGCACGCCTGTGAATCACATCTCACTGCAAGGCCGGTCTACGCAGGGCGTCACCCTCATGGACGTGAGCCGGGGCGATCGTGTTTCGGCGATTGCGGTGGTGGACATGCAGCGCGAGTTCACTGCCAAGGATGATCTGCCAACGGGGGCTACGGCCGCTTCGGAGGACGGAAAGAAAGCGAAGAAGAAGACTGCGACTTCGAAATCGACGGCCAAGACTTCGGCGAAGTCCACATCGAAGGCTAAGGCGAAGGACACCATCTCTAGCAAGCCCACACGTAAGAAGAGCAAGTAATCCGTGACTGACGCTG
>JACZRQ010000088.1 GCA_022574655.1 Chloroflexota bacterium | reverse complement strand
GAGTATCTTCAGGTCACCATTGGTGAAGTCGCTGTAGCTGACGACGGGGTTGCCGGCGGCGTCGAGCTGCAGCGAGGAGTGGCTGCCCACAATGTCGCCGGTATCGGGCGCGGTGATGCTGTCGCCGCCAGCGCAGTTCGGGTCGTTGCAGTGGAGAATCTTCAGGTCGTCATTCGTGGTGTCGAAGTAGCTGACGACCGGGTTGCCGGCGGCGTCGAGCTGGAGCGAGGAGATCAGGCCCACGTCGCCGTCGGTATCGGGCGCGGTGATGCTGTCGTCGCTGCCGGCGCAGTTGGGTTCGTTGCAGTGCAGAACCTTCAGGTCGGCGTTGGTCTGGCCCCAGTAGCTGACGACGGGGTTGCCAGCAGCGTCGAGCTGTAACGAGGTCCACCAGCCTACGTTATCGGGGGTATCGGGCGCGGTGATACTCTCGTTTGCGCCTCCTCCGGACACTACGTGGGTGTCTATCCCCGGGAGGATAAGGGCCGCTCCCAGGAGCAGGAGTGTCATCGTGGAAGCTGCTATCGCGAGTCGCATACGATCTCCTTTGCACCACGTTCGCTAACGGTGACTAGCCTACACCATCGCCGAGCGGCCGATCAGCCTAGAGAGGATCGCCGATGTCAACGCAGGGTTCGTTCTGGGTGACGGAGAAAGCGGCGACGCTGCGGAGGATCTTGAGGGCGTCGACGGAGTCGACGTCGTCGTCGCAGTCTACGTCGCCGAAGAGGTCGGGGGCAGCGCCTGCGGGGAGCGCGGCGAGTAGGGCGCCACCGAGGGCCGGGCAGCCGGGTTGTTGGTTGAGGGAGAAGCCGGCGTTGTGGCGGAGACTGACGAGGGCGTCTACGGGGTCGATGTCGCCGTCACAATCGTCGTCGCCCTGGGCAAGCTCATGGATGGGCACCAGGGTTGGCGTGGGGATCGGGGACTCGATGGGCGCGAGCGTTGGCGTGGGGAGCGGGGTGCCGATGGGCGCGAGCGTTGGCGTGGGGGTCGCGAGGACCAGCGGCTGCCAGTCGTTGGCGCTATCTACGTAAGGCGGCCCCGTCAAGTTGGTCTTGTTGGCGCCATCAGACGCGTCCATCACGACAACCGCTTTGCCGGGACCGCCGTCCGCGTTCCCGGTGTACACGATCTTTGTGCCATCCGGCGACCACCTTGGGTCCCGTTCGTCGCGCGGGAGGCTCGTGAGTTGCTTGATGTCTCCCCCGCTCAAGTCCATGGTGAATATGTCCGCGTAGATGGGGTCCCCGGCAACGCTGGCACCAAGATCCTCCCTGTAACTCATAAAGGCGATTCTCGAACCGTCTGGAGACCAGTCCGGGTCCCCGTCGGAAGAAGGGTGGTTCGTGAGGTTAGTAGGGTTGTCGCCATTGGCCTCCATCACATATATTTCGCCGTTTCCATCACGGTTGGTCTGGAAAGCGATCTTCGTGCCGTCGGGAGACCACTTCGGCAGGTAGTCGATGGCATCGTCGAAGGTGAGTCGATCGATGTTTCCGCCGTCGGCGTCCATGACGTATATCTCATAGTCGCCATCGCGATTGCTGGAAAAGGCGATCCTGGAGCCATCAGGAGACCAATCGGCGCTGAAATCGAGAGCGCTGTCGTCAGTGAGGTTCGTTCGATTGCTCCCGTCTGAGTCCATCGTCCAGATGTCAAACGCTCCGGCCTGGTCGCTGGAGAATGCGATGCGAGCGCCATCCGCCGAGTAGTTAGCCTCGCCATCGAATGCCTCGTTGAAGGTCAACTGAAGCACGCTGCTTCCGTCCGGATTCATGGTGTAAATCTCGACGTCTCCGTCACCGCTGCTCTCGAAAGCGATGCGTCCGTTCCCACCGGGATACGCGCTATCAACAGATAGCGGTGCGTAGAGCCAGATTACTGTCGCTGAGACTACGACTGCTGTGAGAGCCGCAAGTATCGACCCCGAGAGCGAGAACCGACGAAGTGTACGCATAGCGATCGGTGGTCACCGTACTCCGAGCCTGTAGCCTAGTCAAGACACGCTACCGATCCGGGCACGGCGCTTTTGAATCGGGCGCGTCCCGCCCGGGATGACAGGCGCTCTAGAACGGATCGCCGATGTCGGTGCAGGGTTCGTTCTGGGAGACGGAGAAAGCGGCGACGCTGCGGAGGATCTTGAGGGCGTCGACGGCATCGACGTCGTCGTCACAGTCTACGTCGCCGAAGAGCGAGGCGACTTCGGAGCCTATCTCGGGACAGCCCTCCGCCTGGGTGACGCCTAGTCCAGCGGAGTTCCGCAAGAGCGTCAGACTGTCGACGGCGTTGACGCCGTTCTGGCAGTCGATGTCGCCCTGTTCAAGGCCCTCGGGAAGCGGGGGCGGCGGCAGCGTGTGGATGAAGACGTCTGTCTTGCCGTTGGTGTCGCCGGGCACCAGGTTGGCAGCGGGGGACTGGAAGGCAACGACGCGTCCGTTGGCGCTGATGGCGCTCTCGAACGTATGGGCGTCGCCGCCGACGCCGTCAGGGTTGACGCTGACCCGGACCGTTTCGCCGGTCTGGCGATCGTGAACGAAGATGTCGTGGAAGCCGTTCGTGTCGCCCGGTACCAGGTTGCTGGAGCTGGAGCTGAAAGAGACGAAGCGGCCGCCGCCGCTGATCGACGGGTCCCGGCTCGTACCGTTGCCCTGGACGCCCTCGCTGTTGAGGCTCACCCGAGTCGTTTCTGTGGTCGCCAGGTCGTATACGAAGATGTCGCTGCGGCCGTTGGTGTCACCCGGCACAAGGTTGGTGGCGAACGATCGGAAGGCGACGTAGCGGCCGTCGCCGCTGATCGACGGGTCGCTGCTGTCGCCGTCCGGCACCACGCCAGCCGGACCGGCGTGGGGGCTGCGGCCTCCGGCTCCGCCGGGCGGACCAGGAACCGCCGTGACGTCGTTCGTCTCAAGGTCCCATTCGAACACTTTCCCGTCCTCTGCCCAAGCGAGTCGCCCGCCGTCAGCGCTGAAGGCAAGGCCGCAGCTGTCGGGTACGGCATCTAGGAACCATGTCTCGCCTGTGTCCCAATTCGTCACGTAGATGCCGGGACCGGCGTTTTCCGCAAGGTTATCGGCAAGAGAGTAGAAGGCAAAGTATCTACCGTCGTCGCTCTCCGCGGTTTCCGGGCACGAACTGTCACCGTTTGCGGGGTCGCCTTCGCTGCCCACGATGACATCGCGGAGATTGACTTCATCACCCTCTAATAACCAGAGGAATACCTTACTGTGGAGCGCAACACTAGCAGGGCCGCTCGCTAGCAGATTAATGGCGCGTGACACAAAGACAACGGCCTGTCCGTCGTCGCTGATGTCCGGGGAGAAGCTCTGGGCGTCACCGCCAGCCGCCAGGCTGTTCTCGCTGATGCGGAGGGTCTCGCCGGTGACAACGTCGCGGCGGAAGACGTCCGTGAGGCCGTTCGTGTCGCCCGGCGCCAAGTTCGTGGCGACCGATGCGAAGGCGACGTAGCGGCCGTCGCCGCTGATAGAAGCCTCGAAGCTGGCATCGTCGGCCTCTCCGCCCTGGCTGTCCACGCTAACGCGCTCGGTAACGCCGCCGGGCGAGGTTCCTAGTGCGGGAAGAGTTTGAATGCCAGACGCCAGCGCGAGCAGGGCGATGACTACCGATAGAAGAGCGATCGATCGAGAGGCAGAAAGAGCCGTCACGGCAGCCACGCTAGCACCGCGACTAAAGTCCGTCAATCAGCGGGGTCCGGCGACGAGGTTAGAGCGGATCGCCGACGTCGGTGCAGGGTTCGTTCTGGGTGACGGAGAATGCGGCGACGCTGCGGAGGATCTTGAGGGCGTCGACGGAATCGACGTCATCGTCGCAGTCGACGTCGCCGAAGAGGTCGGGCGGTTCGCCTGCTGGCTGCGCAGCTGGTAGAGCGTCGCCTAGGGTTGGGCAGCCGGGTTGTTGGTTGGTAGAGAAGCCGGCGATGTGACGGAGAGCGACGAGGGCGTCGGCGGGGTCGATGTCGCCGTCGCAATCGTCGTCGCCCTGGGCGAGGACGGGTTCGCCGGTGGGAGGTGGAGAGCTCGTTGGGGTTGGGGTTAGCGTCGAGGTCGGGGAAGGAGTCGAGGTCGGCACGGGTGTGGGAGATGGCGTGGGCGTCGCGGGCGAGAGGTTCAGCGCGATTCCGTGCACCCTGATCACGCCGGTGACGGGATCCTCGACGTTGCTCCCGTCCAAGCCGGCCCGCTGAATCTTGTCCGTTGTCCGGTCGGTCCAGTACATCTTGCCACCAGCGAGATCGATCGCAATGCGTACGGGATCTTCGAGTCCCCCCTGGACGAGATCTTCCGCGCCTGTACCGTCAAGATTCGCTCGCCGGATGCTGCCCGTCTCAGGAGCAGTCCAGTATATCTTGCCACCGGCGGTGTCCAAGGCGACGCCATCAGGATTGTTCGCAAGGTTGGTCAGGAGATCTTCGACACCGGTGCCGTCAAGGTTAGCCCTATGGATCGAGTCGGTATTGCGGTCGGTCCAATACATCTTGCCGTTGGCGCTGTCGACAGCGATTCCGCTCGGATTTACGAGGCCGGTCGTAATGAGGTCTTCGACGTTGCTACCGTCCAGATTTGCGCGCTGAATCATGTCGGAGCCGGTGTCGGTCCAGTACATCTTGCCGCCAGTCAGATCGAGAGCGATACCGGCCGGTTGGTCGACGGCTGCCATGACCAAGTCTTCCATGCCGGTCCCGTCCAGGTTGGCTCTCCGAATCTTACCCGGAAACGATTCGGGCCAGTACATTTTGCCGCCTGCGACGTCGAGGGCGAGGTCCAAGGGGTTATGGATGTCGGTCGTAATCAGATCTTGTACGTCGCTACCGTCAAGGTTAGCTCTTCGGATCCTCGTCTCCTCGAGCTCCGTCCAGTAGACATGGCCCGAGACGGGCCCGGCCTTTGTGGTCGATCCAGACCCAGTGACCGAAACAAGGACTGCCACTGCAACGAGGGCGCCGATGATCAGCATTGACAGTCGCATGCGTGTCTCCTTTGGACATAGATAAGGCGGGTTAACCCACCTTATCGGGGGGTGGTTGAGGCTGTCAAATTCGTTGGTGCGGCGACACGTTCACGAGCCAAAGGTCGGGTTCGCACCGGGGCCGGGAGGCGGAGGGCTAACGGCCTCGGCTACGCCAGTGCAGGCAAGGTTCAGAAGGGATCGCCGATGTTGGTGCAAGACTCGTTCTGGGACACCGAGAAGGCGGCGACGCTGCGGAGGATCTTGAGGGAGTCGACGTCGTCATCGCAGTCTACGTCCCCGAACTGGCTGGGTGGATCGCCAGCGGGGACGGCGGGTAGAGCGCCGCCAAGGGTGGGGCGCCGGGGGTGCTGTGGAGGCGTTATCCAAAGCCAGATGCCGCGTTCGCGGAGTAGTTCGTCGACCCTTCGGCTGCGCTCAGGGCAGGCTCCGCGACTTCTGCCCCGGGCCGTCATCGGCCTTCAGCCTCGTTCTTGAAGTAGTTCGTCGACGTATCGGGCTATGATGTCGGACTCGAGGTTGACGGTGTCGCCGGGTTGTTTACGGCCGAGGTTGGTATGTTCGAGGGTGTAGGTGACGAGGGAGACGGAGAGGGATTCGGCGTCTTTGGCGATGACGGTGAGCGAGATCCCGTCGATTGTGACCGGGCCTTTGACGACGGCGTGGCGGAGGATGTCCGGCGGAGCGCTGAAGCGGGCGATCACGGCCTCGCCGCCGTATTTGTCCTTCTCGCGCGTGAGGGAGATGATCTTGCCGACGGCTTCGGTGACGCCGCGGACGATGTGACCGGAGAGTCGGGTCTCAGCGCGGACGGACCGCTCGAGGTTGACGGCGTCGCCCGGCGTTAGCTCGCCGAGGTTTGAGCGACGGTAGGTCTCCGGCATGCAGTCGAATGTGAGAACGTCGCCTTCGATTCGGGCGATGGTCAGGTCGACGCCGTTAATGGCGATGGAGTCGCCGAGCTTGGCGTCTTCGAGGATGATCTTGCAGGCGATTTCGAGGTGGCCGCCTTCGACGACTTTGACGGCGCCGACCTCTTCGATGATTCCTGTGAACATGGTGGGTTAAGGGTCGGGGGTCGAGGGTCAGGGGTCAAGGGTTGTGGATACGTTTGTGCGGCGTTCTAACGTAATGCCGCCGCTCATGGTACGAGAGCCTCACCATGAGCGGGAAAGACTGGTCGTGCGACGCCTATGGGAGGGCACGGGAAAGGCCGATGGCGGCGGCGACGAGGGCGAGGAGGGCGATGATCCCAAGGGAGATGCGCGGCGGAGGGCCGCGCTTGAGGGCGCGGCGGGCGATCTTGCGTCGGGTTCGGCGGCCAGGAGGCATGATGCGTCCAGTTTAGGCGATCGGGTGAGGGTTCAGGGGCGCCAGACGGAGTCGTCGTGGCTGAAGAGCACGAGCGCGGGCTCATAGTCGCGGAGGGCGTGGATGGACTGCAGGCAAAGATCACGGTCCCAAGCGCTTTCGATGCCAGCAGGATCGCTGTTATCGGAATCGTCGAACTCGCGGGCGGTGTACGCCGCCTGTCCGGCAAGGATGATCGGGCCGCCGTCGGCAGCGATTACGAGCGATTGGTGTCCGGGCGTGTGACCGGGGGTCGGGACGACGGTCAGGCCGGGTGCGACGATCGATTCGCCGTCCAGCGGCCTGAGGTCAGCGGCGGCGAAGTCGACACGGTCAGGGATCGTGTAGGTAGGGTCGCGAGACGCCTCGTATTCGCTCGCCTGAACGAAGATCGGTATTCCGGGGAAGGATGGATTGCCGCCGCAGTGGTCGAAGTGGAGGTGGGAGTTGACGACGGCAGTGACGTCTGAAATGAGCGCGCCGATGGATTCTAGTGCGGCGGACAGCGGATTGGTCTGCGGCTGGTAGATGTTCTCGATGACGGGATGTAGCTCGCCAAGGCCGGTATCGAACAGGAGTAGACCGGCTGCGTGACGAACGGCGTAGGCGAAGACGGGGCAGAGGTCGCCGGGCTGCGGTGAGGTATCGGGCAGGATGACCTCCGCGAGGTGAAGGCGGTGAATCTCGACGTTGCCGCCGACGGCCGTGCCGGAGAAGATTGGAGGCGGCACTGGGGTCAGATCGAGTTCGAGAGGATGCCCGGGTAGTCGCCGACGGAGTGGCCAAGGCGGTCGCGTTTGGTGGCGATCTCGCCGATGTGGAAGTAGTGATGAGTGATGAACTTGGAGAGGGCGTAGCGAAGGGTGATGCCACTCTCCTTGAGGTGCTCCATCGACCCGTCGTAAGGGTGAACCACGTCGAGGTCGGCCTCGGGCGCCCGATCGAGGTAAGAGCAGGCCGACTCGCGGACTTCGAGAACACCGGTCTGTATCTCGTGCCAGTCCTCTGCCTCGCCCGTGCCGCCGAAGCGGAAGCGCTGCTGGCCGATGAGCCGGTGCGGCTCGAGCTTCTGAAAGCGAACGTTGAGCCAGGTGTCGATCGTGTTGGCGATATGGGCGTGGGTCCAAGCGAAGGAGCTGCCGTCGACGTGGCGAACGGCGTCAGCGGGCGAGAGGTTGTGCAGGACGCGGTCGAGGTCGTCGAAGGCGTCGAGGAGGAGGTCTGGGAGGTTGGATTCGGTCATAGTGTAGTCCTCCGGTTGGGGATGAGGATACGGGTGAAGGGGCGGTTTGGCAAGGGGTGAGGGAGTCCGCACGATCTGCGAATTCGAGCGTTGAGGGCGAGGCATGCCTCGCCCTACCGGAGCATAATGCGTGGCATCGCGATCAGGGCGACCGCAAGGGTCGCCCCTACAGTGGCGAAGGGCGACTTTTTAGCGACCGCGGAGGTAACGCCAAGAGGGCCTAAGGGCCGCAGGTCAGGGTTTGCGGGTGATGAAGGTGGCGTAGTCGAGGAATTGGTCGAGGGCGCGGCGTTCGAGGTCGACTTGGGACTCAACGTCCTCGGCGAAGAAGGGGTCGGCGGGCTGGGCGGTCTTGGCCTCGCGAGCGACTTCGAGCATGGGGGCCTGGTAGTCTTCCCAATCGGAGCGGGGGTGGATGTGGGTGCGCTCGACTGTGAGGCCTGCAGCGGTGAGAGTGGCTGCGTACTCATCGGCGGATATCTGTTGGGCTTTGGCCATCCAGTCCCATTCGGGGCCGAGGGGGCCGGGCTTCTCGCGCCAGACGACGTCGGAGACGATGACGTGACCGCCGGGCTTGGTGACGCGGACGAGTTCGCCGAGGGCCGGTTCGAGACCGACGATGGAGGGGCCACCGATGCAGTACGAGGCGTCTATCGAATCGGAACGCACGGGAATCTGGCGACCGTCGGCGCGGAGGACGGAGGCGAGGTCGCGGAGGTTGTAGAACCAGAACTTGGCGGCGGCGATATGGATGAACGGGTCGTAGCCGTCGACGGCGATGACGCGGCAGGCGAAGCGGCCGGCGAGGGTGGCGGCGGCTTCGCCTTTGCCGGCGGCGAGGTCGAGGAGGACGGTGTTCTCGTCCGGGTCGACGGTTTCGGCGATGAGTTCGACGGTGTGGGCGGCGCCGGGTGTGAGGTAATCCTGCTTGGCGTAGATACGAAGGAAGTCGGGCATGGGGTTAGGGTGGGGGTCAAGGGGCCGAGGGGTCAAGGGGTGGGTGGGGTCAGGCGATGATGGAAACGGTGTTGAGAACGTTTTCGGCGAGGGCGATGTCTCCTTCGAGTGTACAGAGGGCGCGGGCGTCCTCACTGGTGATGCTCTTGGTGAAGAGGCGCCAGGCAGTGTCGGCGGCGAGGGTGACGGTGGCGACCGGTGTGGAGTCGACGTCCGTGAAGAGTTGCCAGTGGGAATCGTGGCCGATGAGGTCGTAATGCCTGCGCTCAGGGCTGGAGCCCTGAGCCACGAGAGAGGGTGGGACATTCGTCGCCCCTAGGCCGGTGATCGTTAGGCGGACGTGGGCGCCTTCGGGCGCGATCACGGCGCGGAAGGTATGGGGGAGCGCACGGACGAAGGTGTCGAGAACGGGGACGAAGAGGCGGGGATCGGTCAGCGAAGGCGCACTGACAGCGTCGCGAATGTGCTGCTGGTGGAGCCAGCGCTCGGTGAACTCGCGGGCGACGTCGAGCCAGACGGGGGCGGGGTCAGGGCCAGCCCAGGAGACGGGCTCGCCGATGGCGTGGAGATCGAGCGACTGCCAATACGCTTGCGTCTGCTCACCGGTGACACGGAGGAGGTCGATGAGAACGCGCGGGCTGAGGCGGCGGGTGGCCTGCACCCAGATTTCGTTCTGGCGGTTGATGAAGTCCAGGAGGTCCGCCTCGAACGTGGCGGGGGCCGTGAAGGCGAAGTTGCCCTGCGCGTAGGCGTCGCGGTCGCGGGAGAGGCGGCCGAGGTCGTCGGCGAGGAGGTGCTGGACGATGTCTTTGACGTCCCAGCCGGGGTAGACGTTGGCGATGGCCCACTGATCGTCGGCTAGGGATTCGAGGAGGGTGAGGAGGGCGGCACGTTCTTCGGGGAAGAGGTCGACGGTGATGACGGGAGGGAGGGGGTTCATGGGGACAGGGTCAGGGGTAAAGGGTCGCGGGTCAAGCGTATTTGTGGACCGCGCACTGAAGTGCGCGGCTTCGGTTCGGAGCTGGCGAGCTGGCGCGACGAACGGGAAGCAGAGTCTTTCCGCCAACGCGAATCTATTCGGGCGAAGTGGTTTCGTAGTTGGGGTAGCCGGTGACGAGGATGTCGTCGCCGAGGCGGTCGATGGTTATGTCACGAAGGCGAAGGGCGTCTGCCATGCGGTAGGCGCCCTTCCCGGCTATGGCGGTGTGGGCTTCAGCAGCACCGACGATGAGGGGGGCGATGATGGCTTGTACCTTGTCAACGAGGGCGCGGTCGAAGAAGGAGCCGAGGACCATGCCGCCGCCTTCGACGAGGAGGCTGACGATATCGCGGCGGCCGAGTTCCTCGAGTAGCAGCTTGAGGTCGACGTGTTCCCCATGCTTGTCCAGCGTTAGAACCTCGGCCCCGGTGGCCTCGATGGACGCGAACCATGGCGCTGGGGCGTCAGCGGCAGTGGCGACGAGCGTCTTCGCGGAACCGGTGAAGACGCGGGCCATCGGCGGCGTCCTGCCACGGGTGTCGACGACAACACGCAGCGGTTGACGTTCGGCCTCTACCTCGTCTGGCCGGGCCGTTAGCTGGGGATCGTCGATCAGGATGGTGGACGAGCCGACGATGATGGCGTCGATGCGGGTGCGGAGTTGGTGCGCCCACTGACGGGCTTCGGGGCCGGAGATCCAGCGGGAGTCGCCCGAGGCGGCGGAGATACGGCCGTCGAGAGAAGCGGCGAACTTGGCGACGACGAAGGGCAGGCCGGTCGTTCGATGCTTGAGGAAGGCTTCGTTGATGAGACGAGCCTCGTCTTCGCCTTCGCCGGCGACGGTCTCTACGCCGGCGGCTTCGAGTGCCTTGTGGCCGCCAGCGCTGACGTTGGGATCGGGATCGAGGATCGAGTAGTGAACGTCGGCGATTCCGGCGCTGATGATGGCATTGGTGCAGGGTGGAGTACGGCCCTGATGCGAGCAGGGTTCGAGCGTAACGTACATGGCGGCGCCACGGGCTTTGTCGCCAGCCTGTTCGAGCGCCACGACTTCGGCGTGGGAGCCGGGCGGGGGCTGAGTTACGCCTTCGCCGACGATCTCTCCGTTGGCGACGACCACAGCACCAACGGTTGGATTGGGCGAAGTGGAGTAGGGTGCCTCGCGGGCGAGTTGGAGGGCGCGCTGCATAGGCGTGGCGGGAGTCATCGCCCTACATTATAGAAGAGAGGGGTGTGACTTAGTCGCCGGCGGGGGAGAAAGCGCTCTCGTCGGGCGGCACATGATCATCGGCTTCGATCGAAATCCTGGGCACGATGCGATCGAGCCAGGACGGGAACCACCAGTTGATGCGCCCCATCACCTGCATGGCGGAAGGGACGAGGATGAGGCGAACGAGAGTGGCGTCGAGGAAGATGGCGGTGGCGAGGCCCATTCCCGCTTGCTTGACGACGCGCTCTTCGCTGACGGCGAAGCTGAGAAAGACGGCGACCATGATCGCAGCGGCGGCGGTGATGACGCGAGTGGTAACGGACAGGCCGCGAGCGACGGCTTCCGTGTTGTCGCCGGTGCGCAGGTACTCCTCACGAATGCGGCTGACGAGGAAGACTTCGTAGTCCATGGAAAGGCCGAAAAGCACGGCGAACATCATCATCGGCACGAAGGACTCGATCGGGCCTGCCCGCTC
>JACZRQ010000008.1 GCA_022574655.1 Chloroflexota bacterium | reverse complement strand
AGCGCGGCGGTAATGAGCTCTTGCTGCTCGGCGTTCTCCACCAGCGCCTCCTCCAGCCCAGCCCTCACGCGGTCGCGTAGCTCGGCAGCGGCCTTCTCAGTGAAGGTGATGGCGACGATGCGGTCGATCGGCCGGCCGGCGAGCACCAGCGCAAGAAACCGATCGACGAGCGCACGAGTCTTGCCTGTGCCCGCCCCGGCCGCGACGAAGAGCGTCTCGTCGAGCGCCTCGCGGATGACCGCACGCTGCCGGTCGTCCTCCACCTGTGTGCGCAACATCGGCTCCGTCACGGCGCCTCCTCCCGGCGAGCCACCTTGGCGACACGGGCCCAGCGCGCGAGATCTGGGTCGCCTAGCTTCTCCAGCAGCTCGTCGTCCCGGCGGCGCGAGCAGATGCGGTCGAAGTCGCAGTACGTGCAGTTATCGAAGCCGCCGTAGAACTCATCCTCTGGGCCGGAGACCGCTGGGAACGCGCCGCCCCGCACACCGTCGACGATCGCGCCAACCGTTCGCTCGAAGTGCTGCTGCCGCTCCGGCGTCAACTCCCCAAACCTCTTGGCGATGTCCCGGATTGTGCGTTCCTTGGGCCAGTCGTCTCGGGGCTTGGGGAGACGCGGCCCGATGAAGGCCAAGGAAATTTCGATCGACTTGGCGCTCTTTCGCGGCTCTGTCTTTAGGAAACCACGCACGAGGTTAATCCAGTAAGTGTCTATTTTTGGCCTGCCCATTAAGACCTACCTCTTGTTTTTGCCAATTGGCTGCTTCCTGCACGTGGCGCGGCCAATTGACCACTATTGCTCGGCGGAGAATGAAGGCCGTACACTATTTGTGAGGCGATGGTACTACAGTAATCGCTGAATGTCAAGAAGGGAGCGAGAGGCATGGAAAAGCTCACGATGACAGTTCAAGAAGCTGGGGAGGCCTTGGGGCTGAGCAGAAATTCAGCATACGAGGCTTGTAAAACGGGAGCCATTCCGACCCTGATCATCGGACGGAGAATTCTGGTTCCCCGTGCGCAGCTAGAGGCCATGCTCCGAGGCGAAAAGCAGCCCGCGCTGACGGGCGTCGAGGCCTAGGCATGCCCGCCTGGCGGTTCGTCCTGCAAGTCGATCCCGATCTCGTGCTCGATCCCACCGAGCGCACACGTCGCGCTAAGGCGGCGCGGCGACTCCACTTTGCGAAACTAGCGCCGGCGGCCTCCGCCAGGGCGAGGCGGAACCGAGGCGCCGATGGCTAAACAGAGAGAAGTCGCCGACCCTGCGCAGGCCGGCGACGACGACGCTGACACCCTGCACCAAAGTAGTGTCATTGATCATGGTACGGGCCAGGTCTTCGAGGTGGCAATAGTGAGGGGTCCACAGTGCGGTGAATGCGGCGTTTTTCTTGATAGAGACTACCCCGCATCGCCGGCGTTCAGCGGATGCGCATGTCCGGCAGCCAGCCGGGTTGAGACTGCATGGCCGTGCTTCGCATGCGGCACCCCCCGGCACGATCGGCCCGGTCCTTGCACTGGATGCCGTTGCGATGAGGGTTGGTTCCAGGACAACGCGGACGGCTTGCGCGCGAACAGCTTCCCGGGGCTCGCGCCACGTGCACCACGGACAGCCCGTACACCAAAAGCCGGGCCAGGTGGTCCTCAGCGTCCCATTCGGCGCCCGACTGCTCGCGGGCAAGCAGGTGATCGAAGTCGTACCGGCGGCGCTTCCGGGCAAGGACAGCGCCGTCGCCCTCCACCGCCTCCAACAAGACCCCAAGTACGAAGTCGTCGGCCTCCTCACAACACTGACCGAAGGCTACGGCCGCATCAGCATGCACGGCGTCCGCGAGGAGCTACTCCACGCACAGGCCAGCGCACTCGGACTACGCCTCTACCCCGTCTGGATCCCGCCGGCCTGCGTCAACACCGTCTACCAGGAGCGGATGGCCAGCGCGATCGAACAACTGAAGACCGACGGCGCTGAGGCGATTGCGCACGGCGACCTCTACCTCGAGGACGTCCGCGCCTACCGAGAACAGATGCTCGACGGCAGCGGCCTCGAACTGCTGTTCCCGATCTGGGGCGAAGACACCTCCAAGCTCTCCCGCTGGGTCATCGCCAACGGCTTCCGCGCCACCCTCACCTGCGTCGACCCCAAACAAGTCTCGCGCGACCTCGCCGGCCGCGAGTACGACGCATCCCTCCTCGACGACCTGCCCGACACCGCCGACCCCTGCGGCGAGCGCGGCGAGTTCCACACCTTCGTCCGCGACGCCCCCAACTTCACCGCCCCGATCGCCATCGACCACGGCGAAATCGTCCACCGCGACGGCTTCGTCTTCGCCGACCTGCTCCCGGCAACCGGCGCTGTTTAGTCGCCCTAGCCGTCACCAGGCTAACAAGCCGAAACACACTAACTACAGTGGTAACTATACCCTCAGAGCACCTATCTCACATGAAGACGACGGCAACGAACTGAAGCGTGAATCCAGCAGGCAATAAAAAGGCCCCGGCATAGAAGACTGGCTTGGTTCGGGCATCCGCCTCTTGCCGTACAGCCCAGAAGCCGACGTCTTCCACAATGGGCCTACCCACGAGTGCCAGAGCGCCCGCGATCTCTAGTACAAGACCGAAAGCTATCACAAAGTTCTTTCCGCCAGACCAGACAATGGCCAACGGCGTGAACGCGATGAGGGCAACGATCGGGGCGTAGGTGAAAGCCCATAAGAGTCTTCGTTCCCACCATCGCCGGTTGCCCATGCCGGTTATGCTAAGCGCATGGGCGGCTCAAAGTCGAAGCGACCTCGTCCCTCATACGAGGAAGGCGCGTTACGCGACAAGTCCAGGGCGAAAAAGCAACACCAGAAGTATCGGGCCAAGGACTTATTGAATCGGGTAAGGCGCGCCACTAGTCTTAAGCGATCTTCCTGAGCTTACCGTCCTTCTGAATCCCGTAGATAAACGGACGCGGGACTTCCACGAACTTATCCTCCATCGCGTCAAGGTTCATCGCTAGCAGTTTCAGGTACTCCCATTTTGTCGGATCCGCCTTTTGCGTGAAGACGAACATACCGACCTTCGCGTCCGTGATTGTCTGACGCTCTGCTGGTCGACTGATGATCTTCTTATCTCGGGAGATAGCGAGCCACCCCGCTTGACCTACGCATTGAAGCCACTCTCGCTCTTTGGTGTCATTGCGGAAGATAAAGACATCCTCTAGCCAAAGGACATCACGCCTGACCATCTTCAGCGCACTAGCGATCGATCTAGGCACAGACCGATCAATGAGGATCATGCGGCGCGCTGTAATTCGAATTGCAGCGCTCTATCGACCTCTTCACGGGACAGGTTGAAGTCTCTCGCAATTTCGTCGCTTAGGTCACCTGCCTGCGCTCGTTCTCTAATAATCTCGGTGCGTACACCCGACCCCCTCACCACAGGCAGGCCGTAACCGTAGTCTGGATCAACTACCACGATGTGATTTTTGCCTAGCGGCCACCATCTCTCAGCGAGGCCCGTAGTGTCGTACTCCAGCTCGTTTAGGAAAGGCGAAAGAATGTCACTCCACGCACGTTCGCCCAGATGCCTACCGCCGACAGCAACAAGCAGATCACCGTCTTCGACGAACGCATCTCGTACGCCTACCTTGAACCTTAGGGTTGGCAGCGGGCGCGGGATGTCAAAGTAGACCTGACACGCATCCACGATGCCGCGGATTCTCTGGAGGGACCAGCCGAGAGCCTTTAATCTGGTTATCGCGGCGACCTCTACGAGGTCGATGAAAGACAGTGCGCCACCCAGCGGATCGCGTGGCGTGACTGCTGGGATGTGAACCGTCTCACCATTTCGTGTGTACTGATAACCCTTGATCCAGCGCTTTGAGGTTCCCTTGCTCGCTTTTGCCAGATAGTCGGCTTCGGCGTAGCTGTAGCGCGGTTGCCAAAGTTCGGGTCGATCGGTGGCTGTCTGCATCTTCAGCGCTCCTTATGCCACCAGTCGCTTCACGAGCACAAGCGACCGGTCTAGCCTTAAAGTGCTGAAACTGAGACCAGATCGGCTCATAAAGAGGCCACGGTTGAGACCGCCCTGCAAGGCGGTCTTTCTCGTTAGCCTATTGGTGCGTAACGACCGTAACGTCCGTGCCTCACCTTCTTTGCTGCGCGTTGATAAGAGCGTACAACGGGGATTCATCTTTGCGGTGATTGTACCTGAAAGCGCACTCGTTGATGTGACTGTAGGTGCTTCGAGCTTCCGGAATGGTAGAAGCCATGCCGTCTTATAAGTAACGCCGGGCTCGCGCTCTAGTTGCTTGGCGGATATGCCGCAGCGCATAGAGCCTATCAGGTACATCGCGTAGAACCAAGACTTCAGTGGCGTGGTGGACTTCTGGAAGATCGTACCGGCCAACGGGAGACATGCGTTCCCCAGTAGTCCCAAAAGTACGCCTTGCGATTCGTCAGCCGGTGATGGGGCCTGCATGCGCGACCTGAATATGACACTGTATTCCGGCTTCGAAGCGTCCCGCACTATATCGCCTGACGTAGTTGTCAAGTCAGCGGATTAAGGCATGCTCTTAGGCCTAGTTGCCGGTCGCCGTGCGTCACCCCTCGCGCAGATGACACTAACCACACTTATTGTTGTCCCTACTCCAAACGGTGGGACAGTCCCCCTGCCACTTCCCCCTTCGACCTCCCACCCACAACTGCTACCCTAACGGTGACCCCCTGACCCGGCCCCCATGCCCCCACCACCGAAAGGACCCCGCCCATGCCTGTCCCGAGCCAAGCCGAGGGGCCTGTGCCGAGCCAAGCCGAGGAGCCTGTCCCGAGCCAAGCCGAGGGGCCTGTGCCGAGCCAAGCCGAGGAGCCTGTCCCGAGCCAAGCCGAGGGGCCTCAAGACGCTCCTCAATCCAGCCCCAAACCAAAAGGCAAACACGGCGGCCGACGCCCCGGCGCCGGCGCGCCCAAAGGCAACCTCAATGGCCTCAAGCACGGCCTCCGCTCGCGCCAGTTCGCCGCCATCGGCGCCCTCCTCGCCCAGGACCCCACTGTCCGCGCCGCCCTCCTCGCCATGGGCAAGAAGCACGAGCTCAAGCACCGCAAAGCCCAGCAGGTCGCCGCCGCCCTCATCGCCTCCCTCTTCCAGCGCGCCAACAAGATCTCCGGCGGTCGATTGGACGTCACCGTCCCTGTTGATGCATGGCACGCAATCAAGGAAGGCGCCGCCGAAGTAACCCCCGCTCAGGCACAAGCCGTCCTCGAAAAACTGGATAAATCCACCGCCCAATCAAGATCCCAACCCAACCGCCCGCGCCCGATCAAGAATCAGATACGAAAAACCCCTTGATTACCCGTCGTTACAGCTTGATCGAGCGTCTTGCCCCGATCCGATCGGGCCCCGCCGCGCTCTCCCCTCTCCTGCCCACTAGCCACTAACCACTAACCACTGCCCCACTAACCACTGTCCACTAACCACTATCCACTACCCCGATCCTATCGGGGCCCGTCCCGCCGGTGCTCGATCAGCTCCCGCACCGACAGCTCATCCACTTCGTACACCCGCGTCGCCACCCGCTCCAGGATGCCGGGATCGTGGGCCGCGCAGAGGATCGTGCCCTCGTACTTCTCCAGCACCTCGAGCAGCTTCCGGCGCGTCGTCCGGTCCAGGTGGTTCGTCGGCTCGTCGAGGATCAGCACGTTCGTCGGCTGCAGCGTCAGCTTCGCCAGCGCCACCCGGCTGCGCTCGCCGCCCGACAGCGTGTCGACCGTCTTGTAGACGTCATCGCCCCGGAACAGGAACTGCCCCAGAATCGTCCGCAGCTGCGCCTCTGGCGCATTCGGCGCCACCTCCCGGACCTCCTCGATCACCTGCTTCCGCGGATCGAGCGCCTCGTCCTGGTGCTGATCGTAGTAGCCCGGCCGCGCCCGCTCCGCCCAATCCACGCTGCCCTCGGTCGGCTCCAGGAACCCAGCCGCGATCTTCAACAACGTCGACTTTCCGCTGCCGTTCGGCCCGATGAACACCACCTTCTGCCCGCGCTCGATATGCAGGTCGACGTCGACCAGCACAACGTGGTCGTCGTACGCGTGGCTAACGTTCGACATCAAAAGCACATCGTTCTCCGTGCGCCCCTGCGCGGCGAGCGAGATGTGCACCTCGCCCTCCTTCTTCGTCCTCTCGATACGCTCGATCTTCGCGACCGCCTTCTCCCGGCTCTTCACCGCTGTCGCCTTGCTCGCTTTCGCCCGGAACCGATCGATGAACCGTTGCTGACGTGCCAGCTCCCGCTCCTGCCTTGCCGCCGCCCGGTCCTGCTGCTGAAGCCGCGCCGCCTTCTGCCGCTGGTAATCGCTGTAGTTCCCGCTGTAGACCTCGATCCCGCGCTCACGCAGCTCGAAGATCCGCGTCACCACCCGGTCCAGGAACTCGCCTTCGTGGGTGACGATGACCACGGTCCCTCGATAGGAGTTCAGATCATCGGCCAGCCAGTCGCGGGTGGCCGCATCAAGGTGGTTGGTCGGCTCGTCGAGCAGCAGATTATCGGGCCGATGCACGAGCACCTTGGCGAGTGCGATCCGCATCTGCCAGCCCCCGCTGAACTCCCCACAGGGGCGCAGCCGATCGTCGGCCTGGAACCCCAGCCCGTTCAGCACCTTGCCGATCCTCTTATCGACCCGGTAGCCATCGAGCCGGTCGAACTCCTCGAAGAGATGTCCCTGCTCCTCAATCAGCGCGTCGACGTCGCCTTCGCCTCGCTCCAACATCCCGGCGATCTCATGGAGACGACGGTCCGTGGCGCTCGCCTCCGGAAACGCCAGCCACAGCTCCTCAGAGATCGTATTATCGGGATCGAGTCCAGCTTCCTGACGTAGATAGCCGAGGCTGCCCCCGCGATGACCGGCCTTGCCCTCCGCCTCGTCTTCACCGGCGAGCAGCCGCAACAGCGTCGTCTTCCCGGCGCCGTTCGGCCCCACGAGACCCACACGTTCGCCATCGCCGATGACGAATTCGACGTCCTCAAGCACATCGAGGCCGCCGTACGACTTGTGGACACCTTCCGCGTAGAACACAGCGCTTCTAGCGTATCACCGGGGAAAGATGTCTAAGCGGGCGGCTAGTCGAGGGCGGGGCGACGCTTGTGCCAGTCAGTCGCCTGCTCGTACGCGAACGCCGCTCGAAGCACGGTCGCTTCGTCGAACCAGCGCCCGACCAGCTGCAAGCCGATGGGCAATCCCGCCTTGGTAAACCCGCACGGCAGCGAAACGCAGGGAGTACCGAGCAAGTTCAGCGGGTTCGTCAACCGAATCAGGTTGAACGTCGTGCTCAATTCGCTCTGATCGATCGCTGGCGCGCTAACGGCCGTCGTCGGGCAAGCGAGAACATCGACCTGCGAGAAGACTTGCTCCCGCCACTCGCGAACGACTATTTCGCGGAAGCGTTGCGCCTGGACGTAGGTGACGGCGGGGATCGTCGCCGCCAGCTCGAGCCGGAAGCGGACCGATTCACCGTAGTCGTCTGGACGTTCGTTCAGCCACTTCTGGTGATACGCGAGCGCCTCCGGGAGCATGATCGCCGTCACTGCGTTCGGTATCTCGTCGATCCGCGGCAGCGAGATCGAGGACACCGCCGCCCCCTCCGCCTTCAACGTCTCGATCGCCGCGCGAACTGCCACTTCGACTTCGTCCTCCAATCCGTCGAAGAAGAAGCCTTCCGGCACTCCAACCCGAAGGCCACGCACACCGTCTCGCAGACCAGCGCGGTAATCCGGCACCGGCTCGTTCGCGCTCGAATCATCCAGTGGATCGTGCCCCGCGATCACCTGAAGCACGATCGCCGCGTCCTCGACGGTACGGGTCAGCGGCCCAACGTGATCGAGCGACCAACTTAGCGGGACGATCCCCCGCCGGCTGACGAGCCCAAACGTAGGCTTGACGCCGACGACGCCACAGAGCGAAGCCGGAATGCGGATCGAACCGCCCGTATCGGTTCCGATGGCGGCGAAGCACTGGCCAGCCGCGACGGCACTTCCCGAGCCGGAGCTCGAGCCGCCGGTGATCTGTTTGACACTCCAGGGGTTGCGGGCCGAACCGTAGTGAGGATTAATCCCGGTTGCGCCGTACGCGAACTCGTGCATGTTCAGCTTGCCCATGATGACCGCGCCCGCAGCCCTGAACCGCCGCGCGATCTCCGCATCTTCGTCAGCGATGTGGTCCGCCATGATCTTCGACCCAGCGGTCATCCGAACCCCGGAAACCGCCACCAGGTCCTTTAGCCCGACCGGAACACCATGCAGCGGGCCGCGGTAGTTGCCGGAGGCGATCTCCTTGGCGGCCGTTGCCGCATCGCGCCCGGCCTCGTCGGCCATCACCGTGATGAAGGAGTTCAGCGTCTCCTCGGTACGAGATATCCGATCGAGACACGCCTCCGTAACATCGACTGGTGACGCCTCCCGTGATTCGATCAGACACGCGACCTCGGCGAGCGACTGCTGCGTGAGGTCAACCACTACCCGTCGGGCCTCGGCGCCTTGAATCGCGGCGCAGGCTCAACTTCACCGTAGTCGATCGCCGCGAGCGCGCCCGCGACCTGATCGAGGTTTCGAATCGACCCGATGAGCCCTTCCGCGCGCTCAGCCGTCAACTCGACACCGGCTCGCCGGGCCATCTGCCTCACGTCGTCTGACTTGTCGTTCACAAGTTCGTTCCTCTCGGTAGGTGGAAGGATGGGCCAAGCAACGACAGCGGTCAAGAGTATCTGGATTATTGAGCAAACGAATACGCGTGTTACGGAAAACCTTGACAGCCCGGACCGGAAGCACTACTTTCGGCAGAGGACTCATTAAGGAGGCTATCTAATGGCAATCGATCAAGTAATCGCCCGGCTCAGACGAGCTCTGATGCTGGACCCGACCGCGTTCGAGGAGGCGCGAGACGACGTGGCCTTCACGCCTATGGCTCTAGCCGCGGCCGCGATCGCGGTCTTCCTCGGCGGTATCGGGTCGTTCTTGTGGGCGGCGATCATTCTCGATAGCACCGGCGATATCTTCGTCGAGGCCACGATCCTGGGTAGCATCTTCCTGATTCTGCTCATGCTCGCTGGCATCGCGATCGGCTACGTCGTACTGACTCAGATCTACAAAGAGGACGTGGCGCCCGACGCCTTGGCGCGCGTTATGGCCATCGGCCACATCCCATTCGCGCTGTCGTTCCTCGTCTTCATCCCAGGGCTCGGCTTCGCCTTCGGCATGCTCGCGGTCGCGCTCATGTTCTTCTACACCATCTTTGGCATCCGCGCCGCCTTCCCGAACATCAAACCGTTACGAGTGCTGATTTCAGTTCTGGCGGCGTTCGCCGTCTGGGCGATGATCCTGCCGCTTCTCACAAGTCCAAGCGATGCGTTCGCACCCGGAGTGTTCGTATTTGAGATCTCCGAGGATGCATTCGAGGATTTCTTTAGCATTAGCAGCATCGATTTCAACCTCGAAGATATCTTCGATACTGAATAGCCAACCAACTCTCTCTGAACCCCGTCGGATTTGAGGCCGGTCTTCTAGCCGGCCTCAATCTCTTCTTCGTTGACTTCGCCGTCCAGGATGCGAAACGCCCGGACCACCGGGTTCTCCGCGTCCTCGAGTGAAACCAAGACGTAGTACGACTCGGGCCAAAACGCCAGGCGAATGTCCGTTGGCGAGGGGTAGGCCTCACTCGCGGTGTGCGAGTGGTAGATCGCCAGGAAGCTCCACTCGTTGTCCTCCGCTTCCCGATAGATACGAAACAGGTCGTCTGAGTCCACGCTGTAGCGGTACGGGCTCGCTTCCGAGTTGCGTGCCCGAAACAGCTTCACCGCCCGCCCATCTTCGCCGGCGATGATGCCGCAGCACTCGATCGGGGCGTCCTCCTTCGCGTGAGCGATCATCTCGTCCATGAACTTCTGCTCAAGCTTCACAATTGTGATCCCTAATTCACGTCGGTAGGCCTGACGAGGTCCGCGTCGATGAATACACCCTCTGAGTCAAAGTCCAGCCGCCCTATGACACGCACGTCCTGATCGATGAATTCGTCGATTCCGCCGGGCTCGAATGTGATCCTGATTTGCAGTTGATCACCGCCAACGAAAAACTGCTCGGATTCCTCGTCAACGGTCAGGAGTCCGCGGGTGCTGATCTCCCTGTCCTCGTACTTCTCAGGGGTCAACAACAGATCAGCCACCGTGATCTCGCCGATCGTAGCTGTCGAGTCGCCTCCGCTGTCGACTAGAAACGTCGCGGTGAGAACGAAGATGCCCAGCACCACGATGACCACGTACATCAGCACACGGCCTATCACGACGGCATTGCTCCCATCACCACCAAATCTTGCCCTCCACGCGTTCTTCAATCTCACCGTAATCCTTCGACCAGAGTTCCGTCGACAGGTACTTCCACCCGCCATCCGCGAGCAGCACCACAACGTTCCCTTCGTCGAGTCCCTCGGCGGTTCTGAGCGCTACCTTCAACGCTGCCCCCGACGAGATGCCGGCGAAGATCGACTCTTTCTCCATTAGCTCCTTCGTCATCGCAAACGACGTGATCGAGTCGACCACGATGCGCCCGTCAAGAACTGACTCGTCGAGGACCGGCGGGATGAAACCATCTTCAAGCGCTCTCAAGCCCTGCACGAGGTCGCCCGGGTGGGGCACCGACGCAACGATCTTCACGTCCGGCCGCTTCTCCTTGAGAAACCGCCCGACGCCCGTTAGCGTGCCGCCGGTGCCGAGGCCAGCCACAAAGACATCGACCTCAGGAACGTCCCTGAGTATCTCTGGGCCCGTCGTTTCGTAGTGGGCCAGTGGATTGCTCTCATTCCCGTACTGATACGGCATGTAGTAGAGCTTCGGCGCCTCCGCCACTATCTCCTGCGCCCGGTAGATCGCGTCGTTCGTGCTGTGAGCGTTCTTGGCGTAGATAACATCCGCGCCAAACGCCCGCAATAACGCTTCTCGTTCCGACGTCACGTTGTCCGGAAGAACACACACCAGCTTATAACCCTTCGCGCGCGCCACCATCGCCAGGCTGATGCCCGTGTTACCGCTCGTCGGCTCCAGGATCGTGTGCTCATGCGTAAGGTCACCGCTTTTCTCTGCCGCTTCGATCATGCGCAGCGCGATGCGGTCCTTAACGCTGCCCGTCGGGTTCGCACCCTCCAGCTTCGCGTAGACGTTCACGCTCGGCTTAGGACTCAAGCGCCCAAGCTTCACCAGCGGCGTGTCGCCGATCGTATCGAGGATCGAGTCGAATCTCATCCGGAGCCGGATGGAGCTAGGCTGTGCCCCCGGCGAGCGCGGGAAGCACCGAGAGGACATCGCCCTCCGAGAGCTGGGTGTCGAGTTGCTTCAGAAAACGGATGTCCTCGTCGTTGAGGTAGATGTTGACGAAGCGGTGGATCGCACCGTCCGCCATGATCGTCTCCTTGATCCCCGGATGCTTGCTCTCGAGATCGTCGAGCACCTCACCCACGGTCGCACCCTCGACGGAGACCGACTTCTGGCCCCCGACGAGCTTCTGCAAATTAGCCGCTAGCTTTACTTCAACTGCCATGTTCAACTCCCGCACCGGCCACTGCCGCGCCTTCTTCTTCGTCCTGTCCTGGGAACGGAGCCCCGCAAAACACCTCATAGTCGATCAGCTCCGTGATCGTTGGGTTGTCGCCACATAGCGGGCAACTCGGGTCTTGGCGCAGCTTGACGACCCGGAACTCCATCGCCAACGCATCGAGCAGCAGGAGCCTGCCAGAGAGCGGATCGCCGATCTCCAGAATCTGCTTGATCACCTCAGTCGCCTGTATCGAGCCGATGATTCCCGTTAGAGCACCGAGGACACCCGCCTCGGCGCAGTTCGGTACCGCGCCCGGCGGAGGCGGCGCCGGGAACAAGCAGCGGTAGCAGCCGCTTCCCGGCACGTAGACGGTCGCCTGTCCATCGAAGAGCAGGATGCTACCGTCGACCAGCGTCTTCCCAGCCAGGTACGCGGCGTCGTTCACAAGGTAGCGTGTCGTGAAGTTGTCCGCTCCGTTTACGATGATGTCGTACTGCGAGATGATCTCGTTCGCGTTTTCAGAATGAATCGGCGTGTCGTGGATCACGACGTTCACGTCCGGGTTGTAGTTGTTGAGCGTCGTCTTCGCTGACGCCGTCTTCAAGCGACCAACATCGTCGTTCTGGTGAAGGACCTGCCGCTGTAGGTTCGACAGATCCACCACGTCGAAGTCGACGATGCCGATCGTGCCAATGCCCGCGAGCGCCAGGTACAACGCCGCCGGACCACCGAGGCCGCCGGCGCCGATAACAAGTACCTTCGATTCCATTAGCTTGCGCTGCCCGGCGGGCCCCACCTGCGTCATGATGATGTGCCGCGAGTAGCGTTCCACCTGCTCGGGCGTCAGCGCCTCGCCCCTGCCGCCGGCAATCGCTGGGATCACGGCCATCTCATCACCGTTCTTCACTGGAGTCGCCTTCCCTTGAAGGGTGTGTATCTCCGTGTTGTTCACGTAAACGTTCACGTGCCCCGGAATTTCGTCCGCTTCGTTGTACACCATGTGGCGCAGACCGGGATACTTCTCACCAAGGCTGTCCAGCACCTCGCCCACCGTATCACCGTCGACCTTCACGTGTGTCTGGTTCCCCGCCAGCTTCCTGAAGGGGGTAGGGATATATACCGTCACTGACATCAGCTTGTTCCTCTCAGCAGCCGTCATCTCATGCCTCCATCGTCAGATATCGCTCGCCTGTATCGCAAAGTACCGTTACCACTCGCTTTCCTTCGCCCAGCCGCTTTGCCACCTTGATAGCCGCCCAAACGTTAGCTCCGGAAGAGATGCCCACGAGCAGTCCTTCGCTACTACAAAGTGTCCGAGACATCTCAATCGCGTCTTCATCGCTCACGGAGATGATCTCGTCATAAATCTCCTGATTCAATATGCCGGGTGCAAAGCCAGCGCCGATACCCTGAATGCCTGTCACCCCGGCGCGCCCACCTTGAAGTACGGGAGACCGCGAGGGCTCCACCGCGATCACCGCAACATCGGGCAGCTTCTCCTTAAGCACCTCGCCGACACCCGTAATCGTCCCGCCTGTGCCAACGCCGGCGACGAAGGCATCGATCCGGTTCTCACACCCTTCGAGCAGTTCGAGCGCGGTGCCGCGCCGGTGTGCCTCCGGATTCGCGGGATTTTCGAACTGCTGCGCCATAAAGTATTCCGGACTCTTGCTCATGATCTCCTGCGCGGCGTAGACCGCCCCGGTCATCCCCTCTATCGCCGGAGTAAGGATCACCTCCGCGCCGAAACGGGACAGAAGGTCGCGCCGCGCGAGGCTCATGTCCTCCGGCATCGTGACGATGAGCTGGTAACCCTTCACAGCCGCCACCATCGCCAAACCGATGCCCGTGTTTCCACTCGTCGGTTCCACGATCGTATCGCCCGGCTTCAGTCGCCCTTCCTTCTCGGCCGCCTCAATCATGCTCAATGCGATACGATCCTTCACGCTGCCCGCCGGATTAAGGTTCTCGCACTTCCCCAGTAGTTCCGCCGAGCCCGCCTCGACGACCTTGTTCAGCCGCACGAGCGGTGTGCCCCCGATTAGGTCGAGGGCCGATTCCGCGATCTTATTTCGGTCACACATGCGTCGACTCCTAAATCATGTACCGGGCCGCACCGGCCTTGACCTCGCGGTCGCGCTCGGCAAGGTCTGAGATGTTCGTATCGTTTAGCACCTGCAGGATCGCTAAGCGCACCTCGTTCCACATGTCGTGTTGAGCGCATCCGCCGTTGCGACCGCAAGGGCTAGTTTCGTCTAAACAATCGATCGGCATGACCGGGCCCTCCAGTGCCTCGACTACCTCGCTCACCCGCAGCTCATGCGGATCACGAATGAGAGCGTGGCCGCCCTGGGGACCTCGCACGCTGCGGATGAAGCCTGCGCGCCGCAGCGTCGTCAGCATCTGCTCGAGGTAGGACTCCGGAATGTCCTGCCTGGCCGCGATCTCGCTACTTTGCATCGGACGAGCCTCCCCATAGTGGTGAGTTAGCTCGATGAGCGCGCGAATACCGTAGTGGCCTTTAGTTGAAACTTTCATGAGTTGATTCCTGGGGCGGTGACAGTTTCAGAGTGA
Organism: Chloroflexota bacterium; assembly: GCA_022574655.1. GTDB lineage: Bacteria > Chloroflexota > Dehalococcoidia > SM23-28-2 > RBG-16-64-32 > JACZRQ01. Next base: position 29,527 of record JACZRQ010000008.1, on the reverse strand, counting down.
AAGTAGACTATTTCTATCAACAATAGTATCAACCCCCCCTGGGGTATGTCTACTAATAAAAGCCCTAGCTGGCTCATATCAGAAACAACACCAGCGGCACGAAGAAGATCGCACCCATAAACACCCCAAAGTTCCGCTTCGTGTGTGTGATCCGGTTCGCCAAACCAAGGATCACCCTCGAGTACGGCTTGTAAAACAACAACAGCACCGCAAGCGACAACGCCGCGCCCGCGATCATCTGAACGAAAACGACCGTGAACGCCTGAGGCGCGTCCAGCAGAAGTGCCGCAACCATCGTGTCGACCCACGTGGAGATGTTCGCGCCCATTACGTAGGGGATGATTCCGTTACGACGGATATAACCCTTCAGCGACAGAGGAATGAGAAGCGTCAGCGAGATCGACACCGATAGAGTCACCGCCGTCAGAAGCAGACCGATCGTGAACATCGCCAGCGGGTGATGCAGCCAGTCCTTCACCCGCTCCACACGCAAGCTCGGTTGCTCCAGGTTCGGCAACGCGCGGTCGAACACAGCGAAGGCGAGCAACAGCAACGCAATGCCACCGCCGAAAACGACTATGCCCGCCACTTTGTCTGAGATCGGGTCGACGATAGGGTCGTAGGCGGCGTTAACGAACGAAGTAAGGAACTCAGGCCGGGACAGCTCCACGGCGTCGAACCAGCCCGACTCCAGCGCTAGAACGCCGAGCGGCAAGACCGGGAGCCACAGCGTGAAGGCCGTCAACAACGCGACGACGCCAATATAGAGCCCGTCCGCCGTTCGCCGCTTCGATGCGTACATGACGAAGCCCACGGCAAGCACGATGAACGATGCGCCCAACCGCGAGCCGTTGAGGATCGCCAGCGCCTCGATATCCGAAACGGTCCCTCCGGCGAAGAGGCTGAGTCCAATCGCCGCCACCGGCGAGCCACTCATCACCAGGTAGGCACCGATCCAGCCGAAGCCAAGAAGGTTGTGGACACCATCGGCGTTGACACCGTTGAGCACCGGCTCTAGTCCGGAGGCACCACTCTTGAGAAATTCAAGCGCCAGGATGAACAGAAAGATGCCGCCGACGCTGTAAGCGATCTTCGAGCCGACTCGAGCAACCCTCAGCGCTGATGTATAGCGAGCGGGAGTCGCGTCGCGGCCAGTACGGTGGCCGCCGGTTACTCCGCTGGTCACTGACCCGGCACCAATTGACGCTTCCCTCGCTCGATCAGATTGCATGTTTCGGGGTTACTCGTTCCTGCATCGCATCGATCAGGACTTGAGCAACCTCGGGTCGCGAGAACTCTGGCGGCGGCGTGATACCGCCTTTAAGCATGTCTCGCACCTCGGTCCCGGAAAGCGTCACCCGGTCTTCCGGGCTGTGGGGGCATGTCTTTACGCTGCCCATCTCGTCGCACTTCTTGCAGTAGAACGTGTGCTCGAACTTGAGCGGGGTGATTCCAAGCTCGCCGGGCTTAAACTCGTCGAAGATCTGCTGGGCGTCGAACGTGCCATAGTACTTGCCGACACCGGCGTGGTCCCGGCCGACGATAAAGTGCGTGCAGCCGTAGTTCTTTCGGACCTGTGCATGAAAGATCGCTTCGCGCGGTCCCGCGTAGCGCATCGCCGCCGGATTCACGGCCAGCACGACCTTGTCCTTCGGATAATAGGCGTCGAGCAGGACCTCGTAGCAGCGCATTCGCACGTCCGCCGGAATGTCACCCGCTTTAGTGGCGCCGACGAGCGGGTGCAGCAGCAACCCATCGACGATCTCGAGCGCGCATTTCTGGATGTACTCGTGAGCGCGGTGCACCGGGTTGCGCGTCTGGAACCCAACTATCGTCCGCCAGCCACGGGCCGCGAACTCGGCTCGCGCCTGAGCGGGAGTCAGCCGGTGCTCCGGAAAGTCATCATGCCCCGGTAGCTCGAACGCCCGCACCTGGCCGCCGATCAGGACGTCACCGTCTGCATAGACGGCGGCGACGCCGGGATGCTCTTCGTCCTCTGTTCGGTAAACGTTGCGTGCTTCTTCCCGCTTGTCGTATCCGAACTTTTCTTCGATCTTCAGGACGGCAAGCCGGCGCCCCGCCTCGTCGGCGAGAGCGACTTCATCACCCTCTTCAACGCTGACATCCTCAGAGATCGCAAGCTTGATCGGCATCGACCATGCCACGCCGGATGCGAGGTGCATGTCCGAGACGACGGCCCGATAGTCGGCCTCCGTCATAAAGCCCTCCAGAGGGCTGTAGCCGCCGACAGTCAGCAACTCCAGGTCAGAAAGAGCGCGCTCTGAAAGCGTGACGGCAGTCAGGTCTTCTGCCTTCGCTCGAAGCTCATCGGCCTCGGCGCCGATGGCAAGTAGGTCGATGAGCCGCCCTCCGTGGGCGGGGTTGGTTTCAATCTGATTGTTCTCGCCTGCGCTCATTCTGGACTCCTGCTCGTGACTCTGACAGAAGGGTCACGGGCTTTGACCCGTGACCCTTCTAATCCTTAGCTTATTTACCGTTTACTGCTTAGTCGTGCAGACCGCACTCCTTAAACTCAGGATTCTCCCACCACCAACGTCCGGCGCGGATGTCCTCGCCTTCCTTGATGGCGCGCGTACACGGCGCGCAGCCGATGCTCGGGAATCCCTTGTCGTGCAACTCGTTGTACGGAACGTTGTTCTCTTTGATGTATGCCCAGACGTCATCGTTCGTCCACTCGATGATCGGGTTCACCTTGAGCAGCCCGTTGCCCTCGTCCCACTCGATCGCAGGAGTGTCGGTGCGGGTAACGGACTGGTCACGGCGCAGGCCGGTCATCCACGCCTTCGCATCGGACAGAGCCCGCTTCAGCGGCTCCACTTTGCGGATCCCGCAGCATTCCTTGCGGTTTTCAACGCTGTCAAGGAACGAATAGTAACCCTTCTCCGCGACGAGAAGCTCCACCGCTTCAGTGTTCGGGAACATCGTCTGCATCGACAGCTCGTACTTGGTTCGAACGCTTTCCATCACCTTGTAGGTCTCGTCGTGCAGACGGCCTGTGTCGAGGGTGAATATCCTGATCTCAGGCGCGGTCTTGGCGATCAGATCGAGAACCACGACGTCTTCAGCGCCGAAGCTGCTCGCGGCCTTGATGTCCGGTCCAAACGTCTCGCCCGCCCAGCGGATGATCTCCTCGGCGCTCTTGCCACCGAGCTGCTCGTTGAGCGCATCTACATCAGCTGCGGTGTACTCTGCTCGTGTCGCTTCTTTCACTTCCTGGCTCCTCCTTGGATCATTCGTTGGTAGTTTCAGCTGCCGGCTAGACAGCGCACTCGCCCTCGCCGCGGATCACCTGGAACAACTCTTCCTTGCCCCAGTCCATGTACACGTCTATCTCCTCATGGATCGGACCCACGTCCTTAAACTCGCTCAACATCGGGTCGATCGTCTTCGGACCGATCCGGTCGATAAACGCCACGAAGTCCTCTCCGTCGTTCCGTTGTTCCTTGTAGATGCTGATGATCTTCCCAATCGCCTGCGGGATGCGCTTCGTCGGAATACGCGAGACACGAACACCAAACTTGCCGCCGCCGATGTAGCCTCCACCACCAAGAAAGATGTCGAAACAGGGGATCGTGGCACCGTTTGCAGAGAACGACGAGCCCTGCAGTCCGATCGCCGCCAGATGGTGCTGAGAGCAGCCGTTCGGGCAGCCGCTCGCCTTGATGTCGATGGCGTTCACCAGCGGGTCGTCGACACCCAGCTTCTTCACCTCTTCGGTGATAGCCCCGGCCACGCCCTGCGATGACGTGATGCCCAGCTTGCAGGAGTCGGTGCCTGGGCAAGCTACTGTATCGGAGATCAACCCCGCCTCGGAATCACCGAATCCGATCGCCTTCAGCTCGGAGAGCAGCGCCGGCAGCGAAGCCTCATGCACCCAGCGCAACACCAGGTTCTGGTTTTGCTGAGTACGAGCGTTGCCACCGCTGAAACGCCGCATGATCTTCCCGAGACCGTAGAACTGCTCCGGAGTGATGTTGCCCAGCGGGATCGTGATCGTCACCGCGACGTATCCGTCCTGACGCTGGCGAGTGACGTTGGTCTTGACCCAGCGATCGAAGTCCGGGCCCGGCTGCACGCCGTTCGGCGCCTCGCCCGGCGTCGGACCTTCCGGCGCCAACTGCTTGAGCGCGCTCATGTCCAGAGGCTCCCAGGCCCACGGCTCCGCCAGCTCTTCTTCCACCTGACGCCGGAACTCCTCGATGCCAAGCTTCTTCACAATGAACTTGATGCGAGCCTTGTTCAGATTCTTGCGCAGGAATCCGGGAATCCCGCCTTCCTTGTCGAACACTTTGAGTATCGCCTCCGCGACCCGGATGTAGCGACCGTCCTCGGCCGTCACGAACTCGTAAATCGTATCTGCCGCTCGCACCATCGTCGACGTTCCACCGCCAACCGTCACTTCGAACCCGCGGATCTCCTTGCCGTCTTCCATCTTGATCTTGGCGATAAAGCCGATATCGTGGAATGGCGTCCCGGCGCAATCGTCCGGTCCGCAAGAGAACGCAGGCTTGATCTTTCGCGGCATGTTCTGGCCGATGGGGTTGCGAATCATCACGCGCCCGAACGCCGCGAGATACGGCGTAACGTCGAACAACTCATGGTCGGACACACCGGCGTAGGGACATCCCGTAATGTTACGAACCGTGTGACCGCAGGCCTCACGCGTCGTCAGGCCAACGTCCTGGAGCATCCGCAACACCGTTGGTGAATCGTCCAGGTTCACGAAGTGGATCTGGATGTTCTCACGCGTCGTGATGTGACCTCGACGGAGACCCGAGTAGTTCTCGGCGATCTTGCCAATCGCGTCCATCTGTTCCGCGTTCAGCCCTCCGTAGGGCAGCTTGATGCGGATCATCTGGTTATCGTCTTGCCGTTGGCCGTATACGCCTTGGCGGAGCCGGAGGCCCATGAACTCCGTCAGCAAACCCTCTTCATCCTTACGGAATCGCTTCGCCTCACGCTCTAAGTTCTCGATCTCTTCATCGACCGTCACGAAGACATGACCCGGCTTCAGATCCACCGGAACCTTAGGGTGTTCTCGAACCTCAATGCTTTCTTGCAGTGTCATAGCGTCCCTCGAATCTACTACAAGGCGTGTACTACCAAGGGTGAATGCGACCGACCTATTTGTTGTGTTTCCTACTCGGAATTGTAGACTTAACCCGGCGAGGCTGTCAATAAGACGTCATATCGCGCCGGCTGCACGCAGCCGCTCCCTCAGCGACTCCGCAGGAAACGGCGGCATAGGCGCAGCATCACGCGAGTCGCGCAGTTTCTTCGCGACCTGTACGTATGGAAGTAGCTCCCCCCTCAGTGCAGGATAACGATCGAGCACATCTGCCGCGTCTTCCCCGGCCTCGACCGCCTCCAGTACTTTGGCGAGGGCCAGCGCGAGGGCTGACTCCTCCATCAATACCTCCGTTTGTCCGACCGTACGGCGTCATGGGTGCGCCGACGATAGGCGGCTGCCATGCCGCCTCGCCTCACCTAACCATAACCATCGAAAGGAGTCAACGTTACACGGCGGATATCAGCGAAGCCCGACACACTACCCGGTCAGACGCTCCCATCCGCTCGAAACAGAGCCAACCCAGCGCCGGCTACCGCGACCCTCCCGGAGTGACCACGACCCGAGTGTACTCTAGCCGCCGGCGACCGCCGGCACGATACTCACCTCGTCGCCAGCCTTCAGTTTCGTATTAACACCCTGCTTGAAGCGAACGTCCTCGCCGTTGACGTAGACGTTGACGAACCGGCGCAGCTCGCCGGTCTCGTCGAAGATACGTTCCTTCAGCCCCGGATACTCGGCATCGAGCCCGTCGATACAGGCGAGGAGGGTTTCCCCCTCGCCAGCGACGACATCCTGCTCTTTCGTCAACTTTCGAAGCGGCGTGGGGATCCTGACGGTAACGCTCATCTTAAGTCTCCTAGCCCTCCACAATATCTCCGGGCACCGGGTCCACCCGCACCCCGTGGTCCTGCATCCACTGGAGGCTTCGTTCTATCTCCTCCAGCTCCCCTTCCAGCTCCAACACAACCCATCCTCGGTCCTCCGTGACGTCGGCGCGACGAATGTTCGTGACGACACTGAACTCCTTGGCAAGCTTCCAGATGAGTGGCTCCTTGATCAGTTGCTGTTCGAACGTGAACTTCATTCGTTGCTTTGCCATGACTTGATTCTACCCGTTCCGGCCCGCGGGGAGGGCTCCCTCACGTTCCAATAATGCCTCTTCAAACGCCGCCAGCGAAGGGGTGATGCTCAACGCCGGATCGAGTTCCGGCGCCACCACCTCCCGGGTCTTTAGGCCCGCTCCGGTGATAAAGGCCACCACCACCTCATCCGGGTCGATCTCGCCGCTCTCGACCATCCTGCGAAGGCCGGAGATCACCACGCCGCCCGCCGTCTCTGCAAAGATTCCTTCCGTCTCCGCTAGCAGCTTCATACCATCGATAACTTCAGGGTCCGTAACTGCCGTGGCGCCGCCCCCCGTCTCCTTCATCACCTTGAGAGCGTTGTAGCCGTCAGCCGGGTTACCTATCGCCAGCGACTTAGCGATCGTATCCGGCTTCTGCGGCCGCACGTCGAGCGTCCCTTTATCCCACGCCTCGACGATCGGAGAACAGCCTAACGCCTGCGCGCCGTTCATGCGCGTAGCCCGCCAGTCGACGAGTCCCAGCCAGGCAAACTCCTTGAACCCTTTGTATATCTTCGTGAACAGAGATCCGCTGGCCAACGGCACCACACAACGGTCGGGCGTTCGCCAGCCGAGCTGCTCGCAGACCTCGTACGCTAACGTCTTGCTACCCTCTGCGTAGTAGGGGCGAATGTTGATATTAACGAACGCCCAGGGATACCTGTCGCCGAGCTCGCTGCAAAGACGGTTCACGTCGTCATAGCTGCCATCGACAGCTACAAGCGTTGGACTGTAAATCGCCGAGCCAATGACCTTACCTTGTTCCAGGTTCGCAGGTATGAAGACGATCGCCTTCAGGCCTGCGCGCGCCGCGTGCGCCGAAACGCTGTTGGCAAGGTTGCCCGTGGATGCGCATGCGAGCGTATCGAACTCGAACTCCTTGGCAACACTGGTCGCGACCGAGACGACGCGGTCCTTGAACGACCACGTGGGATTCTGACAGTCGTTCTTGATGTATAGGTGCTTCAGCCCGAGCTTGCGGGCCAAATTTCCGGCGCGAATCAGCGGCGTGAACCCGGTCCCGATGTCCACGACCCTCTTTGGGTCGCACGGCAGTAGATCGGCGTATCGCCACATCGTCGGTGGGCCGCTGGCGATTCGCTCGTGCGAGATTACGTCTTTGATCGCTTCGTAGTCGTAGAAAACCTCGAGCGGCCCAAAGCAGAATTCGCAGACGTGCATAGGCTCCAGCGGATACGACCGTCCGCATTCCTTGCATCTGAGTTTATTGGCGTAAGACACGATGACTATCCTCCGGTAGCGAGAGTTAGAGCAGGCGTAAGCGGGCCCCCCCTCCCCGAACTGTCGGGGCGGAGGCCCGAATCATCGCCATGAACTCCCAGGTGTCGCTCTGATAGATCATCATCTTCGTCTCGAAATGAAAAACCTCTTCCGGTGGGAAGAGGCCTAATCGCGCTTATCGTTCCCGCCTTCGGCGGGACGGCATTGGCACCGGTATCCCTTCAGGATCGGTTGCCGGGTTTCATAGGGCCGTACCCTCCACCTCTCTGGATAAAGTCTATTCAATTGTGATGGGGATGCTATCACGCGCATACCTACGTGTCAACGAAGGAGTGTCGACTGGTTTGTGCCTAAGCGCGAGTGGCTTCAGGCTGACGGTGCGCGTGCATCGCCACTAGGTCACCGAGAATAACCCGAAGCGAGATCCCATTGAGAATAGGGTGCCGGAAGTCAGCATCCAGGTCCACCGTGTAGTGGTGTCGCCGGCCCTGGCGTTCAACGTGAAGCATCTCCGCTCGGCGCAGGTCTCCGATCAACCCCCAAACGGTCCGCTGAGTCAGCGCCATGTCATCGGCGATCCCCCGGATCGTACAACCCGGGTGCACGGCGATGTAGAACAGGACCGCGCCGTGGCTGGAGACGAGGTACCAGTGGTTATTTGTGTGGTTTCGGTTCATCGTCATTGCCTTAGTAATCCGCGCTCTCAAGAATCCTAATTCCTGTAGCGTAATAACCGTATAGATATACTACCATTTAATATCAGGGTTTAGAAAACGTTAATGTGAACACTAGGGGAACAATCGAGAGCCTGAAAACGTTACGGCGTGCTGGCGGGCCTAGATCTATCTACGCTGTCAGCACTGCCCTTAAACGGGCCTCATCGATAGGGGCTTCCGCCACCTCCTTACCTTCCACCAATATCACCGGAATACGATCCCAGTAGCGGCCGTACGCCGCTGCGTCCCCCTCAATGTCAACGATCTCGAGATCGAACTCAGTCGTCTTCTGTACCGCCCGAATGGCGCCCTCGGCCTTCTCACAGAGGCCGCAGCCCTTCTTCGTATACAGAGTCACGTTCACGCGTCAGTCGGCTGCTCTGGTGCCGGTTCCTCACCGGCGCGAAGAGAGCGCCTCCGCTGCGCCCTACTCTCCCTCTCCTCTTGCGGAGAAGTTCTGAGCAGCTGCGCCATCCCCGCTAGGCCGATCGGCATCGCCACAATCCCAACGATCTGAGCCGTCCGCAGCCCCAGGAAGACGATGTCATCCAACCTCAGAAAGCTGACGAACGTTCTCAGAAGCCCGTACAGAAAAACGAACGCGAAGAACGTCACCCCCGCCCTCTTCACGGAGAGGTACACAAAAACTAGTATCCCGAAGATCAGCATGTCGCCGATCAGCTCATAGGCAACCGCCGGATGTTGGGCCAGGGCGTTCGGGCCGAACTGGATGAAGCTAGGACTGTTCGCATCGGTGTACACAAGACCCCACGGAAGCGAGGTGCTGTCGGCAAAGTGTTCGCCGTTGATGATGTCACCGAGTCGTCCGACCGCCATGCCAACTATGGCCCCCATTCCGGCGATGTCGGCGCCCCTCGGTAGGTTCGGCACCTTCGTGATGTAAGCGTACGTCCAGGCCCCTACGGCGCCACCCATCAACGCTCCGTAGACGGAGATGCCACCGGTGTTCAAAGCAAAGATGTCCCCGAGGTCGTTCTCGAAGATGCTCCAGTTCTCGATCACGTAAAGGGCGCGCGCGCCAATGATCCCACCGATCACGAGGAACAGCGCTACGTTGTAGATCATGTCCTCGGGGTACGCCTGTTTACGGGCGAAGTACGTGGCGACAGAGACACCAGCGACCACACCGAGCGCGGTGAACAGACCGTGCCAGGTTACTTCGATTCCGATGACCGAGAAGATCTCGGGATCGATGCCTATCTTGATTGAGAGAAGAAGCGCTTCAATCATCTTCGTTTAGTTCCGGCACTGGCTGCCAGACGGCGCAGTTCGCGACTGAATTTCGCATGCCGCGGTGCCTGTCCGGCAAGCTGCGTACCATCGCTGGATATCTTAGCCCATAACCTCCGCCGAGGCACCCAGAACGTGATCATCAACCCTACCACCGTCAGTGCGGCGCCAAGCCAGATCAGGTAGTCGCTCCGGTCACGCCTGACGTTTAGCCCGGAAAACTCCCGCTGCCCCAGGAACGTGTACTGCAGTTCGTCGATCACAACTACTTCTCCCGGATCGAGCGTTACCGCCTGCAGTTTCAAGCCGGAGATCGTGAGCTCGGGCGTGCCGACCACGCCGGTGGAGACGTTCGTGCCTGACGAGACGTTATCGCCTCCGTAAACGACGTTCCGCATCTGCAGCACAGCCCCACCTTCGCCACCCCTGGCACTGTCGGGCAGAGGGAGGTCCGCGATCGCGCCCAGCGGAATCTCCTGCCTCGCCACATATGTCACTTCCAACCCACCGGAAACGCCGGTCTCCCCTTCGTCGAGAACCAATTGCACCCCTTCGCCACTCGCAGCCTCGATGACGACCAGTTGCAAATCAGCTTCGCCCTCCAGCAGCCCCATCGTCAGGATTCGGCCGTCCACAAGCTCAACGATCGTCCCCACGTATCGCAAGTCCTCGCTCGTCAGCGAATCCGTCAGCACAAGCGAGTCCTCGAACAGCAGCTCCCCGTCCGCGTCCCGGACAACGACCTGGGGAGAAGGAGCTGTCTCGACTAACGCCAGCGTCTCTCGGTAGATGACGTTGCCGCTGGACAGGTCGCGCACCTCCAGAGCCGCGCCGAATCCGAAGTACGCCGTCTGATAGAAATGGTATCCCTCGTAGCTGCAGGGAGAGTTCACCGTTGACCGGCAGCGCTTGACCTCCTCGCCTCGCCGATACACGACGATGTCCGAGTAGTAATCGAGGGGCTGCCCATCGGCAGCGAATTCGGCGTGGGAGTCGAGAAGCTCCACCTGTATCTGATTTACGTTGCGCACCGCGAAGACCGGCAACGTTGCCCCCTCCGCGAGGAACAGCCCCGTCGAGAACGAATCGATCCTGCTCACCACGGCTGAGAAGATGAAGATAACGATAGCCGCGTGAGTCAACAACGTACCTAGCTGCGCCCACGCGAAACGGTCCGCGAAGAGATACGTCGCCCCCTCCTCCTCGAACCGGTCCACACGATAGCGGGACCGCCGTAGCGCTCCCTCGAGATCCTCCACCGCAATCGCAGAGTCCAGCGTCAGCGAGTCGGGAGCGGTTTCGAAATATCGGTCGGGAACTCGCTTCCGTGGCCTCGTGATGCTTCGCCAGACGCCCGGGAATCGGCTGATGATGTATGCCGCGGTCGAGGCGACGGTGATCCCGAGAAGCACGGCAAACCACCCCGAGTGAAAAATGTCGAACAGATCCGTGCGGTCGAAGACGTCGGCGACGAATCCGAAACGCCCCTCCTGGATCTGCAGCCAGTCCTGTTCCGCGAGGATGTCTCCCCGCACACGCGCCGGCTTCTGGGGCAGAAGAACGCCGACCAGACTGACCCCACAAAGCGTGATCAGAAGGAGGATCGCGAAGCGCACGCTCGTGAACAGCCACCACACCGCCCGCAGCGGGTTCAGCAACCCGAACGTTCTCGACCAACCCACAGCGCCAGAGGCGCCACGTTCGGCGGCCTTGCTTGGATCCACGCTCAACTTCCCTCGTCCGTCACAGGCGAAAGGATCTCGGCGATACGCAGATCGAGTTCGGAATCGCTGATAGCGTCCTGAACGTCAGTCCCATCTCGCTCATCGAGGAGCGGACCGATGAACATCGACTGGATCACACCGGCTGGATCGATGAAGTACGTCTGCGGGAGTGAGCGAGCCCGGTACTTGTCACCCACCTCTCCATCGCGGTCGATCAGTATCGGAAATTCCATTCCGAAGTCCTCAGCCCACGGGCGTACGATCCCTCGGCCTTCCTGGAGGTTCACTGCAATCACCACCAAACCCTCGTCTCTATGGCGATCGTACGCCTCTACGAGCTGCGGTATCTCCTTCCGGCAGGGGCCGCACCACGTCGCCCAGAAGTTGAGCACCACTGCCTGACCTCGGAAGTCGCTCAGGCGCATGTCATCGGCTCTGAGTGACTCCAGAAGGAAATCCGGGGCCAGGGCGCCTTCCTCCGCCGCCACCTTCGCCCCCAGCGGCACGAGTGCGACCGGCAGGTCAACCGGGCCATAGCGCTCTCCCGTCGGGCTCACATTGTCGCCGGGACGATATTCGATCCACCAGATGACCGCAGCGATAACGGCGATCACCAGCAACGGGTAGACGACTCGCCGCAGAACGACGCGCCAATTCGCCCGGGGCGGTGATGGAGGCTTCGATTCAGGGTCTTCGGTCATACTAATCGTTGACTGCTAGCTACGAGCCAGAGAAAACCTGCTCGTAGAGAAAGCGTACTTGATCCTCAGGAAGACCGGCGCCTAGATACGAATCTCCAACGCGAATCTCAAGGTGCAGGTGATTCTCGATACCCGGATCGGTCACTGCCTCCGGCGTACCCGAGTCTCCAACGAAACCGATGACCTCTCCCTGCGAGACACTGACTCCCTCCTGAATGCCCTCTGGAATATCGCCGAGGTGGCTATACCGAGTCACGATCCCCCCTCCATGGTCCACCCACACCTGCCGGCCCCGGAACTTGTCCAGCGACTCTTCATCTGTGTAGCCCTGCGTCTCGACGAGCGTCAGACGCTCGTTCAGCTCGGCCGCCGTCATCTCGACGAAATCGTGATCTGCGCGAATAACAGTGCCACTTTTGACGGCGAGCGCCTCAGCCCCCTCCGGGATGAGTACGCAGTTGTCGTGCGAGTAGAAATCCATCCCCTCGTGTGTCCCGAATCGATATTCGCGCGGCGCGTTCGGCAGCAGATTCGGGTCCGTGGCCAGACAGCCGCCCGCGATCGGGACCACGAAGTCCGTTCCCACGGGGTTCTCCGGCGTCGGCGTTGGACTCGGCGTCGGGATCGGCGTCGTGGACGCGTCCGGGATCGTTAGCATCTCGCCGGCGACGATCGCCGCTGAATCGGCGAGACCGTTCGCCGCCACGATCGCTTCGACCGTCGTCCCGAACCGGTCCGCCAGCGCAGTCACAGAGTCTCCGGGCTGGACCTCATACTCAAACGTCGAACTCGCTGGCTCGGTTGGAGTCGGCGTCACCGGATCGGCTGTGGGCGTAGGCGTGATCGGAGTGGGCGACGGCGTCAGCGTCACGTCGCTCTCCGACGATCCACCACACGCGGCGAACGCAAAAACGGCGGCGAGCGCGATCCCCGCCGCCGTCGCTATGGCAAGACGCGAACTATGCCTTGACCGGATAACCCTCCTCCTCCATCGCCTCCTGTATCTCCTCGATCTTGACCGCCGAAGGGTCATACTCGATCTTCACTTCCTTGCTTCCCGGGTTCCCTGAGATGAAACGGACGCCGGAAAGTTTCGTTACGGCCTTCTCGATAGTGCCGATGCAGTGGTCGCAAGAGATGTCCTCGGCTTGGAGCGTTATTTCGGGCATGACTATTACCTCCGTAATCAAATAATACTTCGACCCATGGCTAGCTGCACGGCGGCGGCGTGCGCCGCCTCCTCCACGCGGTCATCGATCTCGTCCAGCTCAATGCCTTCATATCTCCGCGAAAGCGCCGCCTGAATCACATGATCCGCGAACTTCGGATTTTTCGGCAAGAGCGAACCATGGAGGTACGTTCCGAAAACACCCGCACGCGCGGCTCCCTCTCCCGCATCTTCGCCGTTGTTGCCGAAACCGTAGACCACCTTCCCCAGCGGACGGGCGCCATCGCCTAGGTACGTCCGCCCTCCGTGGTTCTCGAAGCCAACGAGCGTGCCGCCATTCCACTCGACGACGATGTTGCCAATGAACCGTTTGTCAGCTTCACCGGGGTGGATCGTCCACATGTCCAGAAGACCAACTCCCGGTAACTCCGCTCCTTCGGCGGTTCGATAGTACCGGCCCATCAACTGATAACCCCCACACACGGCAAGCACCACGACCCCGTTCTCGACCGCTTCCCGCAACGCATCACCCTTCACCTCCCGAAGATCTCCAGCCACCCGGCGCTGGTCAACATCTTGAGCCCCGCCGATGAAGATCAGGTCGTAGTGGTCAGACTTGAGCTTCTCGCCGACGGAAAGCTCATCCAACTCGAAGTCCAGACCGCGCTCCTCGCACCGGCGCTTAAGACAAAGGATGTTGCCCCTGTCGCCATAGATGTTCATCAGCTTCGGGTAGAGATGAGCGACGCGCAGCTTCTTGGCCATCAGCGATTAGTCCTCCTGCCAGAACGCCTTCTTGCCAGCCCAGCGCGCGAGCATCTCGCGCACATCGAGCATCGCGGTGTACGTGGGAACGACGATTAGCGGCTCACCCTCCGGAGTTTCGGTCAACGCCTTCCGCAGCGCCCGCTCAGTGTCCAGCTCCACGCGATCGAACGTATCGAATCCTGCGTACTTCAGTCGCAGCGCCATATCCCACGCCCTGATTCCAGAGACCGTGACGTTCTTCAGACTCCCCGACAACAGCTCGAAATCCACATCCCATATCCACGAAATGTCGCGGCCATCGGCGATATCGTCGTTCAGGAAGAAGACGATGTTCTCGGACCTACCGTTGTTGGTGATCGTCCGCAGGACTTCGTTCAGTCCAGCCGGGTTCTTCGCCAGGATCACCTCGACGTCCCGTCCTTCGATCGTCAACCGTTCCTGTCGGCCGAACGTCGCGGACGCGTGGCGCAGCCCCCTCTCGATGTCGTGGTTCGTTGCGCCCAGCGCAGACGCGGCGGCCGCGGCCGCCAGGGCATTATAGGCGTTGTACAGACCGCTCAACGGAAGCTTGAACTGAGCCGTCTGATCGTTCGGCAACGAAACCGTCAGCGATAGAGCCTCGGGAAACGTTTCTATGCTCGTGATACCAACCTCTACGCCAGGTCTCGACGTATCACACCCCTCGCAGCGCCAATGGCCGAGGTGTCCGTAGTAGATCGCTGAGTATGACAGCTCCCTGCCGCATATCGAGCACCAACGCGCATCCGCCGCGTGCTCGAGCTTCTCGATCGCCAGGGACTCGTCTTCCAAGCCGAAGAAAAGCGTCCGCAACCCCGCTCTCCTTCCCAGCGCCGCCAGCGACGGGTCGTCCGCGTTCAGTATCACAGTGACTTTCGCGTCGAGCCCATCGATCGTCTCCCGCCAGATTCCCCCTACGTACTCGACTTCACCGTATCGGTCGAGCTGGTCCCGAAACAGATTCGTGAAAACGATAGCCCGCGGCCGCAACGCTGAAACCGCTTGGGGCAGCGTCGCCTCGTCGACCTCGAACACGCCGATGCGACGGTCGCGCTGACGAATATCCCCGGTCCAGGTCGCCGACTCCGCAAGCGCCGCCGCGATGCCCCGCATCATGTTCGACCCCGCACTATTGGCGACCGGGCTCAGGCCGCTCGAGCGCAGGATGCCGCGCAGCAGGCGTGCCGTCGTCGTCTTCCCGTTCGTACCGGTCACCAGCACACTGCCACGGCCTAGCTGCGCCGCCATATCCGAGACGATCTCGGGGTCAATACGCTCGGCGACGAGGCCGGGAAGCGCGGTACCGCCTCCGAAACCCAGCCGGCGGCTCAATCCACCCGTCAGTTTCGCTGCCGCGACCGCTACACTACGCCTGATCACACACCCGATCTTACTCGCGAACGGTGTGTCCGTGTTCGGCCAGCGCCGAAAGCGCCGTCTCGAGCTGAACTTCGCGAACCAGTACGTAGTCGGTTTCGTAGGTGGAGATGACGAAGATACTGACCCCAACCTCCGCCAGCGGCACAGCCAGCGATCGCACGATCCCGACTTCGTCCAACTCGAGCGGCCCTTCGATCTTCAACGCCCGCCATCCACGATCGCATTCAACGTCTGTCGGCACCTCTGACTCTGGACACACGACCGAAAGCTCTTCGGAAGTCCTCGTCACAGCGCAGAAAACCGTCGAGGCCGCCCACTCCGGCAGATCGGAGTCAGGCTCCAGTCGAGCGATCGCAAGCCGCTCTGGCAACACTGCGAACCTGAGAGATCGCGCCATGCGCTGATTGTCGCAAAGTTCGGTCACTTTGACACGCGCCTGTCGATAGACCAAAATCAAGCCGTTCCCTCGGAGGTCACCTTGTCTGTCGAATATCGAGAGCTAACGAAAGAAGACATGGAGCACGCCGCAAGCATCGAAGCGGCGGCTTTCTACAGCACCCCATCAGAAGAACGAACGCGACTCGTCCGCGAGTTCTTCCCGCCGCAATGGACGGTGGGCGCGTTCGTCGATGGCGAGCTCGTAGCTGACGTCAGGACTGTCCCTAGCGCTCGGCGCATCAACGGCGGCAGCGTGCGATTCGGCCTCGTCGGTCCTGTCGTCTGCCTTGCCGGTCATCGCCGACAGGGACACGTCGGCAACCTGCTCAACTTGTCGTTGGAGCGGATGCGGGAGCAAGGTCAGGCGATCTCCGGACTGCACACACCCCACGACGCCCTCTACGCGCGCTGGGGTTGGGAACGAGCCGAAGGCAAGAAACGCTACGTCCTCAGTCCGAAGGATATTCAATTTCGGCTTCGCGGAACTGCCGGCAGGATCGATTCAGTGACCCGCGACGACTGGCAGCGCCTGGACGCCATCTATCGCCAGTACTCCCTTGGACGCAACGGCCCCATACATCGTGCCCAGGTCTGGTGGACGGAATCAGTCCTCCGCGACTACCAGGACGAAGACAAGGTCCGCGACAACGACACCTTCGTTTGGGTGAGCAAGGATGGCGCGGACGAGGGCTACGTCACGTACGCGCCGCTACAGCTCAAGAGCAGCGCTGACGCCGAAACCTGGACCCGCCACGCCATCTGGGTCCGCGACTTCGTATCGATCTCAAGCGACGCCTATCTCGGCCTCTGGGAACATCTGCTTACCCACGATCTCGCCGACAAGATCCTGATCGACGTGGCGCCGGAAGACCCGTTTCCGGACCTCGTCGAGGATCCGTGGGAGATCGAGATGCCGCGCGCCGAAGGCGCCATGATCCGCATCGTCGACGTGGAAGAAGCTATCAACAAACGCCCGCACGCTGGCGACTGGGCCGCGAACTTTACCATGCGCATCCTCGACTCGAAAGCTCCCTGGAACGACGACACGTACAGGATCGACGCTGCGGACGGAAGCATGTCGATCGAGCGCACCAGCGATACTGCCGACGTGGAATTGACTGTCGGGGCGCTGGCCCCGATCTACACCGGCTATATGCGACCCTCGGTCGCCGCCGGCGTCGGGCTGCTCAAGGTCAATCGCCCCGGTGTCGTCGATGAGATGACCGAGGCGTTCGCCGTCACCCACCCTCCGTTCAGCAACGACAACTACTAGTCACAGCGCACAAAACCGGCGAGGGCGCGCTAGATCGGAAGCAGGTTCCAGCCAGGCGACGGAAAGCCGCTCCGGCAACAGTGCGAACCTGACAAGACGCAGGCTTTAGCAACAATCACCCGTCGCCTACGCCATCCCTACTAGGCCCCACAGCCCGTCCGCACGCGACCGTACCTAAGCAGCTTGGGTCTCTGGTACAGCGGAGAGCTTGCCATCCTCGAGCCAGAGCACGCGGTCTGCGATCTCACGGATACGGTGGTCGTGAGAAACGATGATCACGGTGCGACCGGTCGTCTTGGCCATGTCGCGGAGCAGAACGACAACATCGTATCCGTTCTTTGAATCGAGGTTGGCAGTAGGCTCGTCGGCTAACACGAGCTCCGGGTCATGAACGAGAGCGCGCGCAATCGACACTCGTTGCTTCTCTCCACCCGAAAGTGAGGAGGGCTTGAAGTCCACCCTTTCGCTCATCCCGACGTCGCTGAGAGCGGATCTGGCGCGAAGATTTGCGTCTTTGCCACTTTCGCCTGCCAGATTCAAAGGGATAACGACATTCTCCAGCACGCTGAGAGGTTCAAGCAGATTGAAGACCTGAAACACGAATCCCACAACGTGTCGACGTACCTCGTAGAGGTCGGACTCGGCCAAGGATGTGATCTCACGGCCGCCGATCCGGATCGTTCCGGATGTCGGCCTTAGCAATCCCCCGATCATCGTCAGGAGAGTAGTCTTACCGGACCCGGAGGGGCCCATCAGTAGAACGATCTCTCCACGACGTACCTCTAGGTCTACGTGGTCAGTCGCGAGCACCGAGGTCTTCCCGGATACGAACTCCTTTGTTAATCCTCTGACTTCGAGGACGACTTCTTCTTCAGTTTCTGGAGTCGGAGCTGGTTTCATAGCGTTCCCTTCCAATCAAGCACGAAAGACTATCGCGGGCTCCACCCGAGAAATCCGCTGAATAGGCACCACAGCTGCAAGTACACTCATCACGAGCGCGGCTACGAAAACAGCGGATAGGTCCTGCCAGCGGTAAAGGGTGGCGAACTCTGGAATCTCGGTCGCAATGACGTTCCCCGCGAGCAGGGCGACGAGCGATCCCGCGAGATATCCTACGAGGGCGATAAGCAAGCTCTGTCGCAGGACTACCGAGAACAGCTGACCTGAGGAAGCACCGACAGCTTTCAATACGGCGTAGTCACGTACGCGCTCGATGGTCATGGTGTAGATCGTAAGGGCGATGAGGGCGAGGCCGACGATGAAGGCGACAACGACCAGAACCGCGACTATGGGAAGGAATCCTTCCTCAATCTCCTGCCGGGTCGAGTCAGCGAACTCCTCACGCGTAAACACGTTGGTACCGTCGACCCGCGATTCGATCTCGGCAGCTGCATCTTCCAGTACCTGTCCATCCGCTAGACCGACCAAGATATACGAATACGAGTCAGGATGTCCGAATATTGCCGAAGCGTCCCGTTCGCTCACCGCCACCACGCCGCTGAAGGCGGCATCGACCAGAGACGATGTTCGTTCGACCCGCAGAGGGGCCGTACCGAGGAATACCGTATCGCCGCTAGAGGCGCCGATGTCCTTGGCGACGGTCTCGCTAAGGACGATAGAACCGGGCTCAGGTGGAGAGCCGATTCCGAAGGCATCACTTGTCTGCGCTTGCAGTGGACCCTCCGGAATCGACATCACGAAGGCGGATGTGCCCGTGTTTGGCGACGATCCGACGAGCAACGTCCGCGCCAACAGTGGTTGCGTCGTCGCGACACCCGGCACGTTCGTTACGTCTTCTAATGCGTCCGGCGGTAAGATCGACGCCCCATGGAACGGGTCGGATGTTCCGGCTTGGCTCACCCACAAGGCCGCCGGGGCCGCGTCTGCGAGTCGCCCGGCACGGTCGTAAATTCCCTGATACAAAGCGAGGATCAGGACGATCAGCAAAACGGCGAACGTCACACCGCCCACCGCAATCGCCAGTCTCGGGCGGTCGAAAAGCAGATAGCGTCTAGCAATCGGAACCATGCGAATTCTCCTTGTCTACTGGGGACCTTCTTGGGGCGATTGTTCGCTTGGTGGAGCCTCGAACAACTGCTCAACGCCTCTCTGGAACTCCTCCACGTTGGGCTCCACGCCGGAGGTGAGTAGTCGTTCCATGGACTCAACCCAGGGACCGGTGAGCCTCTCTGCATCGACGCCATCAGGGTCGACGGTCCAAAACAGAAACAGACCCTCCATCGTGGCGTATATGAGTGTCGCGGCCGCCGCCACGTCCAGGTCATCACGGATTACTCCCGCCGATTGACCGACCTCGAGCCCCTCTTTGATCAGGGTGCAACCCTCATGTATAAACTTGGTCACAGACTCCCTGGCCCACGGATCCCTGGCCGCCTGGGCCCAGATTTCCGCGAACAACGGATCGTCGCCATGATCCTTGCGCAGATGGTCGAACCAATAGACCGCGAACCGCTCCAGTAGATCACGGAGCGAGGACGCTGGCGCCAGTGCGGATATCTCGAAGTGCTGATCCGAAATGTGACTGGCGACGATCGCCTTGAACAGCTCCTCCTTGGCCGCGAAGTGATGGTACAGTGCTCCGTTTGAAACGCCAGCCTCCTCAGCGATCTCTTCGATAGTCGCCTGACTGAATCCGCGACGCCCGAACACGAACCTCGCGGCGTCGAGGATTTTCGTCCGTGTTTCTCGCGCTCGCTGCTGGGGCAGCGTTTCTCGAACCAATCTGGATTCCTTCCCTCGACCAAGCCGAGCGAGTCCTCTGTTACCGGATGTCTACTCTGTCACAGAGTGAACGCTCTGTCAAGCTGGTGGTTTGTTCCGGCACATACAAAGATGCGGTCGCCCCAATGGATTCGGGCACGAAGCCAGCGGTCAGACGGATTAGCCGCGAACTCGAGAGCGCACCAACGGCGTCACCGTCGGCATAAGAATGATCATGGCCAGCAGGAAGATCCAGATCGAACCACCGATTCGTGAGACCCACGAATAGTCTCCCGTCAGCAGCGTTGCCAAAAAGAACGCGCCCACGCCAAGAGCGGACAGCCCACCGTAGATCGCCGCACTCACTCGGCCCACGTCCCTATCCTCGATTCTCATGACCCCACCTCGGTTGCGGTCTCGGGAACGCTCCGTACCTCTTCTGCCGGAGCGCTCGGAGGCCCGCGTTTGATCGCCGGCACAAAGCCACGCATCCGCAGAGTATTCATCGTCACCGAGAAACTACTCGATGCCATGAGCAGCGCCGCCAGCTCCGGGCTGACCATCTGCGACGTAAACGGATACAGCAGACCAGCCGCGAGCGGGATCGTCGCCGCGTTGTAGCCAAACGCCCAGAACAGGTTCTGGCGCACCAGCCGCATCGTCGCCCGTCCCACCTGCACAGCAGCGGTCACGTCCAGCACGTCGTCCCGGATCAAGACGACGTTTCCGGTCTCTTTCGCCACGTCTGTTCCCGAGCCGATCGCGATCCCGACATCTGCCTTGGCAAGCGCCGGTGCGTCGTTCACGCCGTCGCCGACCATCGCCACTTTCTTACCCTCAGCCTGCAAGCGTTCGACCTCGGCCGCTTTATCCTGTGGCAGGACCTCCGCGAGAACCCGGTCAATCCCGAGCTGTCGTGCGATGGCGTTAGCCGTACGCTTGTTGTCGCCGGTGATCATCGCCACCTCGAGACCCATCTTCTTCAGCTCGCTCACCGCGCGCTCGGACGTCTCCTTCAACGTGTCGGCCACCGCTATCAACGCTGCCAGCTCTCCATCGATAGCCATGAACATCACGGTCTTGCCCTCAAGCTCCAGACGTTCAGCCTCGGCTGCCCGGTTCGCCAGATCGACCGTGTGGTCGTCCATCAGACGACGGTTGCCCAGCAGGACGCTTCGGCCATCCGCCTTCGCTTCCACCCCCTTACCAGGAACCGAATCAAAATCCGAGATCGTCGGCAGCGTCAGACCCTTGCCTACAGTCGCTTCAACGATCGCCTCTGCCAGAGGGTGCTCGGAACTCTTCTCCACCGCCGCCGCCAGCGCCAGCAGTTCATCGTCATCTCCGCGGACGGCAACGATATCCGTCACGGATGGCTCACCCTTCGTCAGCGTACCGGTCTTATCCAGCACGACGGTGTCGACCCGCGAGGTCGCCTCCACAGCGTCCGCCCCCTTGAAGAGGATCCCGTACTCGGCGCCCTTGCCGGTGCCCGCCATCATCGCCGCCGGCGTAGCCAGACCGACCGCGCAGGGGCAGGAGATCACGAGCACCGTCACCGATATCAGCAGCGCAAACCCGAACACCTCCAGCTCAGCCAGCGTGTATGGCGTCAGCAGCAGCCGCGTCTCCTCCTCGAACCACAGGCCGTGACCCACGAAGAACCAGAACAGGAACACTGCCAGCGCCAGAACGTGGACACCGAGAATGAAGTGCCCCGCGACCTTGTCCGCCAAAGATTGGATCGGCGCCTTCGTCGTCTGCGCGTCCTCGACCAGCTTGATGATCTGCGAGAGCGCCGTGTCCGCTCCTACACGCGTCGCACGCATCTGGAACGACCCGGTCTTGTTGATCGTACCGGCGATCGTCTCATCGTCAACGCGCTTCTCGACCGGTAGGCTCTCACCCGTGACCATCGACTCATCGACGGCGGAGTACCCTTCGACGACTACCCCATCGACAGGGATGCCGGCGCCCGGACGGACCAGACAGACATCGCCCGCCTCGATCTCATCGACAGGCACCTCCTGCTCCTCGCCGTCTCGAAGCACGATCGCACGACGCGGCTGGAGCTGCATCAGCTTCCGGATCGCGTCCGATACGCGGCCTCGGGTTAAAGCCTCGAGATAGCGTCCTAACACGATGAAAGCGACCAGCAGTGCCGCCGCTTCGTAGAACGTGGCCCGCTCGCCGCCGAATCCGGCACTGGGGAAGAACGTGTTGATGACCGCGATCAGATACGCCGCCCCGATCCCCGTCGCGTATAGCAGGTTCATATCCGTGAGGCCGTGCCGCAGGCCATTCCAGGAGTTGACGAAGAACTGTCGGGCGGGCCCGGCCACCAGTGGCGTCGTCAGCAGGAACAGGAACCACTTCTCGCCCATGAAAGAGGGAACGAACTCGTGCAGAATCCACTCTCCTTGGAACGTTCCCAGCATCACCAGCGCGCCGACCGGCCAGGCAATGAGCATGTTGATCGTCTGACGGCGAAGCTCCTCACGGCGCATCTGCCGCTCACGGTCTATCGAATCTTCGCGCTTGCCCCTATCGGCGACCTCGTAGCCCAGTTCCCGGATCGTCTTCTTGATCGCCGCTGACGTCACCGCCACGTCCAGATAATCGACCGCGACCAAGTCGGTCGCGCAGTTTACGACCACGTTCTCTACACCCGGCATCTGCCGCAGCGCCTTCTCGATGATCAGGTCGCAGTGGCCCGCTGTCATACCGGTGACGATGAGTTCAAGGCGCGCCGCCGGGACTTCGTAGCCGATCCCCGTTATCGCCGCTTCCAGGTCGCGAACCCCCGCGGCCTCCGGATCGTAGACCACACCCGCTTTCGCAGCGGAGAGGTTCACCGAGGCGCTCTCGACTCCCGGCACGGCGTTCAGCGCCTTCTCCACACGGCGTACGCAGGCGGCGCATGTCATGCCGGAAACCGGCAGCGTTATCTCTACAGGCTTTCGTTCGGTAGTCATGCCTTAGAACCGCTTGCCACGATCGCCGCCTCTGGGCGTCTGCTTTTCAAGCGCCGCACTTCGGCGAATCCTGCATCCTCAATCATTGATATAAGCTCGGTGCTGTCGTTTCCGTGCGAATGGCCACCGAAGACACTGAGCAGGTGGCCGATCAACGATCCGCTGTCACGAGCGAAATCCACCAGGAGCAACCGTCCGTCCGGTTTCAGCACGCGCCGGATCTCCGCTAGCCCATCGCGCTTCAGATGTTTCGGCAAATGGTGGAACATGAACGAACTCACCACTAGGTCGAACTCGTCATCCTCGAACGATATCTGCTCGACAAGTGCAACCTTGAACCTCGAATGCGAGGCCCGTCTATCCACCTTCTTGTGAGCCTCGGCGATCATCTCCGGCGAGGCGTCGATCCCTTCGACTCGACCCGCGTCACCCACCTTCTCTTCCAGCATCAGAGCAAGCGTTCCCGTGCCGCAGCCCACGTCAAGCACCGATTCCCCCGCAGCCGGCTTCGCTGCCTTGACGATCGCTCGATGTATCGCCTTTCCCCGCCCGAGCGAGATAATGTTCGAGACTAGATCGTAGTAACGAGCCCACGAGCGGATCGTGCGACCCTCGGTCTCTGGTGCCTGTTCGGTTATCGCCAAACCGTTCGCCTTACTCACGTCAGTCGTCGCTCCACCTACTTATTCGCCAGTTCGTACAGCTCCACCAGCTCGCCGATGACCTCGTCACTGCGACCCTCCTGTATTCCGCCGATCACACACGTATGGAGGTGACCTTCGAGCAGCAGCGTCTCCATCTTCTCGATAGCCCGCCGGACTGCGTACGTCTGTTTAAGAACATCCACACAATACTTATCCTGCTCCACCATGCGGCGGATGCCGCCAACGTGCCCCTCTATGAAGCTAAGCCTCTTGAGGACGTCGGCTCTCGTTTCGTCTTTCATACGTCGGCTCCTTAGTCACCCTACCCCCCGGGGGTGGGTCAGCTCCAACAGTAACGCACCGATCAGAAGATGTCAATAGATGAGCCCCGCGTTGAGTGCCGGGCAATCCGCCTCGTTGCCAGTTGGCGTCTGCTACGGCTTCAGCAGAACCTTTATACAGCCCTCGGTGCGGTGGTGGAAGATGTCGTAACCCCTGAGAGCATCGTCCAGAGGCATAGTGTGAGTGATGATCTGCGACGGATCCATCTTCCCGGCCTCGATCATCCCCAGCAGGTCACCCATGTATCGCTTCACCGGACACATGCCAATCTTGAACGTGTAGTCCTTAAGGAACGACTGGAACATCGGAAACGGAAACGTCGGCTCCGTGTACATGCCGACCGCGCTTATCACGCCCGCAGGACGCACATACTTGAACGCGTCCGTCAGCGACGCCTCGATCCCCACAGCCTCCAACACGACATCCGCGCCCCGGCCTTCCGAGTGGCCTTTAACAACGCTCACGGCATCCTCTTTCGACATGTCAACGGGCTCCGCACCTATCTTCTTCGACATCGCCAGGCGCTCCGGAAGCGAATCGATCGCCAGCACTACCTTCGGATCAAACTGAAGCGCGCCCATCTGCGCGAACAGCCCGACCGGCCCCGATCCAACAACGACCACCACGTCGCCGGGCTTGATCTCGCCACGGTCGGCCGCGAAGTAGCCGGTGGCCAGAATATCGCCCGCAAATATCGCCTTCTCATCGCTTAGGCCATCCGGTATCTTCTCCAGCGTGTAATGCCCGTTCGGTACCCTCAGGTACTCTGCCTGAGCGCCCGGGAGAAGGACGAACCCGATCGTCTGCTGAACTACGCACTGACTCGGCCATCCGGTCGTGCAGTAATAGCAATCACCGCACGACGACACGAACGACCCGACTGCGCGATCCCCCGCCCTGAAGTTGGTGACATTGGAGCCGACTTCCACCACCTCGCCGACATACTCGTGACCAATGGTCCAACCTGTCGGCGGCAACGGCATTCGCCCATCATAGGCATGAAGATCGGACCCACAGATCGCCGTAGACGTGATCTTCAGAATAACGTCGTTCGGTTCCTGGATTGCGGGATCATCCACTTCCTTAACCTCAAGTTTGAGCGGGCCCTGGAACGTGACTGCTTTCAATGAATCCTCCTCCTAACGCATATGAGAGAAAGGATAGTCACAACCAGAGCCCATGAACAAGGTCTATTGGACGGGGGATGACGAGGGGCTGACCGAGGCTACTGAAGACGTTCGACGAAGACGTCCATCACGCCACCGCATATCTTGTCGTCGCCATCAATCGGATTCGTCAGATCGACTCGCACGAGCCGAGCGCGCCCATCCTTATATACTTCCATCGCCTCGTGGAGAACCTCAGCTTCACCGCAACCGCCGCCGATCGTTCCCAGCGAGCTGCCGTCGTCTCTTACGAGCATCCGGGCGCCCGCCCGGCGTGGCGTCGAACCGCGGGTTGCGGCCACCGTAGCCAGAACGACAGACTCACCACGATTTAGAGCCAATTGAAGCTGATCGAAGACTTCGTCCATGTAAGAGCTATGGTATGGCCGACTGCGACTGGTGTAAAGAAATCAGCGGCGAGCGGCAGCCCGCCGGCCTGACTTCCTCAGACCAGACTTCCTCGGACGTGCCATCTCGGCTGCTGAGACCAGCTTTTCGTACTCAGCCGCCGGGATCGGCCGACTCAGAAGGTAGCCCTGGAACTCATCGCACCCGTGCTCGCGAAGGAACTCAAGCTGCTGGCGCGTCTCCACCCCTTCGGCGACCACGTGAAGCCCCAGGCTTCGTGCCATCGCCAGAATCGTCGTGACGATCGCAGCGTCGTTCGGATCGATCGTCAGATCGCGCACGAACGAACGGTCGATCTTCACCGTATCGATCGGGAACCGTTTCAAGTAGCTCAGAGACGAGTACCCCGTACCAAAATCGTCCACCGCAACGCTCACACCTAGATGACGCAGCTCCTTCACGATCCGGATCGCCGACTCGACGTTGTCCATCATCGCGCCCTCGGTAATCTCGAGCTGCAGACGCTCCGCCGGAACCCGGCAACTCTTCAGGACTGACGACACCATAGCGACCAGCGGCTCGTGCTGGAGCTGCAGCGCTGAAAGATTCACTGCCAGCCGTAGAGGCGGCAAACCGCCGGCGATCCACTTCTTGGCCCTGTGGACGGCCTCTGTCAACACCCACTCACCAAGCGGGATGATCAGTCCGGTCTCCTCAGCCAAAGGAATGAATTCGTCCGGCATGACCAGCCCACGCTCAGGATGATTCCACCTTACAAGCGCTTCAGCGCCTACGATCCGGCCATCCGCTATGCTCGCGCAAGGCTGATAGTAGACCTCGAACTCTTCCCGCTCCAGCGCACGGCGGAGATCCCTCTCCAGTGCCAAACGCTGAACGACACTGGCGTTCATGGCTGGCGTAAAGAGCTGATAGTTATCGCGGCCTCGCTCCTTGGCGCGATACATCGCTGTGTCCGCGTTCCTCAGGAGCGTCTCCGGATCGTCGCCATCGCCTGGGAAGAGCGTTACCCCGATGCTCGTCGTCACCCGGAACTCCTGACCGGCGATCCGTTTTGGCTTCTTCAGTTGGGCAAGGATCCGGTCGGCGACGTCGGTGGCGTCTTCGCTCCCCGATACCCGGGGCAACAACAACGTGAACTCGTCACCGCCGACACGAGCTACCGTGTCCCCATCTCTCAAGAGACCCGAGATCTCGTCCCCCACCATGGTGAGCAGCTTATCCCCTGCACCATGTCCCAAAGTATCGTTG
The DNA here is from genome assembly GCA_022574655.1 of Chloroflexota bacterium. Taxonomy (GTDB): domain Bacteria; phylum Chloroflexota; class Dehalococcoidia; order SM23-28-2; family RBG-16-64-32; genus JACZRQ01. The sequence goes on along the minus strand of JACZRQ010000008.1, from coordinate 3,168 downwards.
ACGAGCTTGAACCGATCGAGGTCGAGGAACATCACCGCAAGCGCCTCGCCCGCCCGCCGGGCTTGCGCCACGGCCACCGTCAGCCGGTCCTCGAAGAGCGTTCTGTTCGGCAGACCGGTCAGCGCATCATGGTACGCAAGCTGCCGGATCGTCCGCTCAGAGTTCTTGCGCTCCGTGATGTCACGGATGATCGCCACGGCTTCGTCGTCACTGCTGGCTACGATACGAGCCTCGAACTCGAGTGGTTTGCCAGACACGGACTGCTGATACTCGAACACCTGCGTCTCGTGCGTCGAGATGGCGATGTCGACGAACCTCATCAGCTGCGGAGCAAGCTCCGGCAGAACCTCTGCCAGCACCATCTTCTCGGAGCCAACCTCCGCTAGCGAAAGGACATGCCGCTCATCTGCCTTGAAATCGCTGATCGTACCATCCTTGCGAACCCTCATCATCACATCGGGAATGGCCACAGCTAGAGCCCTGTGATTCTCTTCGCTCTGTCTGAGCGCCTCATCCGCGAGCTTCCGCTCCGTGATGTCCCGGTAGTTCACGACGATGGCGGCCACGCTCGGATCGCCGAGCAGGTTAGTGGCCACGGCTTCTAGCCAGAGCCACGAACCATCCTTGTGCTTAGCGCGATATATCATCGGCATGGCCTCTCCCGGAGCCTCAAGCAAGTCACTCTTCACCACGTTTACCGCCTCAAGGTCATCCGGATGTACCAGTTCCGACAGGGGCCTCCCCACCATCTCTTCGGGTGTATATCCCCTGATGCTTTCAGTCGACGGGCCCGCATAAGTAATCGTGCCGTCAGCGTCTAACAACGTGATGCCATCAGCACCGTTCTCGACCAACGCCCGGAAGCGCTTCTCACTGGCGCGCAACGCATCCTCCGCGGCACGCTTGTCCGTAATGTCCACCAGAACACCCCGCACGCCAACGATCGTCGAATCCTCATAGATCGGCTTGCTGGCGCTCCTCACCCACCGATATCCACCCGACTTCGTGCGCAACCTGTACTCGGTCGGATCCAGCTCTCCCTGGAGAACCTTCTGGAGGCTAATCGCCACCTCAGCAATATCGTCCGGATGAATGAATTCGGTCGATCGGCGCCCGATCACCTCCTCGGGCTTGAAGCCGCCGATCGCCTCGACGGCCGGACTGATGTAGGTGACGATCGCGCTCGAATCCAGCGTGTAGATGATCTCGTTTGAATTCTCCACCAGATCGCGGTACTTCTCCTCGGAATGACGGAGCGCCTCAGATGAGGCGATCCGTTCCGTGATGTCGCGGGCGAAGGCGAGGTCGAACTCCTGGCCGCCGAACTCGAGGAAGTTGGAGTGGACCTCCACCGGAAAAGTGCTTCCGTCCTTTCGTTGGTGAGTCGACTCCACGTTGCTGAACTTCTGTTCGCGCATCATCGTCCATCGATCGGGCCACTCTTCCTCAGTCACCCCTGGATCGATGTCGGGAACCCGCATACCCAGCAGCTCGTCGCGTTCGTAGCCCAGGCTCTTGCAGGCAGCACTGTTCACATTCAGTATTCGCGCGTCAGGGCCAATCCAGAAGATAGCTTCCTCCGCACGGTCCACGGAATACTGAACCAACCGCAGCTCGTCCTCGGCTTTCTTGCGCTCGGTGACGTTCGCAGCCACTCCAATCAGTCCAACCACCTCACCAGCTTCGCTATCGAAGACCGGTGAGTAGCTCGTTTCCCACCAGAAACCGCCGACCTCGACCGTGATTGTGCGGCTCTCGCCGTGAAGAGCGCGCGCGACGTTCTCCAGTATCTCTGGCACATCGCTATAGACGTCGGTTACGTTCAGTCCAACAACCTGGCCCGGCTTCAGATCAAGGTCATCCAACCCTTTGCCCTCGGAGAGTGTGAACACACCCTCCTTGTCGATCGCGAAGAGGATGACCGGGACGTTCGTCACAACCGTCTTGATCCGGTCCTCGCTCTTACGCAGCTCCTCCCGCTGCCGCCAGTTCTCAAGTGAGAGCGCCAGCGCAACGCCAATGTCTTTCAACAACTGCGCATCACTGAGGTCCGCACCCGGCCGCTCTCGTAAGACCAGCACTCCGGTGGTCAGCTCAAGCGCAACCAACGGCACCACAACAACTCCTGGCCCCTCGGCATCTTCAGGCGAAGTAGCGGGAACACCGGCTTCTACCGGCTCGCCAGTTCGAATCGCCTTGTCTATGGCCTGTGCCAGCTTGCCGATGCAGCTCTGGTGACCATCCATGGATCCCCTCAGAACCCACTTCACTAGCAGTCCGTCCGGCCGCTTGATCGCAATACATCCTTCGTCCACGCAGAGAAGATGAGAGATCACCCGCAGAGCACGTTCGCCCGCGGCATCCTCCCCGGCAACCGTCCCCAGCTCCTGATGAAGCACGCCCGGATAGGCGCTCCGCTTCCGCAGCTTGAACATACGCGAGAACGCACCCTCGATCGCCGTAAAGGCGATCCCCAGACCGATAGCCAGCCCTGGGAGCAACTGCAACCAGGTGAAATCCAATACGAAATAGTAGAAGGGTTCGGTGGCGAAGATCGCAACGTAGACAAATATCTGCACACGCCACTTGAGCGTTCGAACCTCTCCAAGAGGGTCGCCCACAGACGCAGCGATCGAGGCAGCAGAGTGCTGGTCTTCCGGACCCAAAACTGGGTCCAACTGCGATTCACTTCTTGACATGACGAGTCGGCACGGCTACACGGTCTCAATCAGGAGACGTGAAGCAGTACCGGCTCGTTACGGTCTAGTTAGCTGCGAATATCACACTATTAGGCCGCTAATCGTCACTGCGCCCGAGCATATAGACGACGGAATAGATTATGCCCGCTCCGCCACCGCCAACCAGCGGACCAACCCAGTCACATGTGACCTTAGGTGGAAGCGAACACTTCTGACTGGATGTCCACGCCGAGCCCCTTCGCCACACCCTCGCCGTAGGCAGGATCGCAACGGTAGAAGGACACCGGTGGATTGCCGCGATGGACGAAATCCCGGCGTTACTAGCCATGGAAAGCGTCTCCGAAGCCGCTCGCAAGAAGGCACCGTAGCAGCGCGAACTCGTCGCCGCCCACAACTGGTCGACCTCCCAGTCGTCAGACCTATCTGCTCAGATCATGCAAGGTCGAAGCGATCGAGATTCATGACCTTG
>JACZRQ010000087.1 GCA_022574655.1 Chloroflexota bacterium | reverse complement strand
GGTAGCCGCTCGCATGCTATGATCGATCCCACACCATACTTCCTGACTCCCGGAGGAGATCACTATGGACTTTCGATTTACAGCTGAAGAAGAGGCCTTTCGTAAGGAAGTCCACGACTTTGTAGATAAGGAGTGCCCGAAGGAGATTCGGGGCGGCGGTGTGAACTTCTTCGAGGAGGCCGGAAGCCTGATGGCCTGGCGGAAGAAGGTCGCCGAAAAGGGATGGGTCGCCCCGGCGTGGCCGAAGGAGTACGGCGGGGCGAGCATGAGTATCATGCAGCAGTTCATCTACAGCATGGAGTTGGCGAAAATGCGGGCGCCGGCATCGATCTTTGTCGGGGGGCTGGCGGTGGCGGTGATCGGGCCGACGATCATCATCTACGGGACGGAGGAGCAGAAGAAGGAGCATATTCCGCCGATCCTGGCCGGTGAGACGATGTGGTGTCAGGGGTTCTCCGAGCCGGGCTCGGGTTCGGACCTGGCGTCGCTGCAGACGCGTGCGGTACGAGACGGCGACGACTACGTGATCAACGGTCAGAAGATCTGGACGACTTTGGCACACATGTCGCAATACATGCTGCTGCTGGCGCGCACGGACCCGGACGCTCCGAAGCACAAGGGGCTGTCGTACTTCGTCGTGCCGATGGATGCGCCCGGGGTCGAGGTACGGCCGCTGATGAACATGACGGGAAGTCACGAGTTCAACGAGGTGTATTTCGAGGACGTGCGGATACCGGCGAGCAACTTGATTGGCGAAGAGAACCGCGGCTGGTATCAGGCGGTGACGACGCTGGACATCGAGAGGTCGAACATCGGCTCGGCGGTGGGTCAGCAGCAGCACGTGGAGGACATGGCCAAGTACGCGAGCGAGCACAAGAGTAACGGAGACGGCGGCTACGTGGTGCGTCCTTCGATCCGGTTCGAGCTGGTGGACCGTTATGTGGAGACGGAAGTGGCGATGGCGCTTTCGATGCGCGTGGTGACGATGCAGGCGAAGGAGATGATCCCGAACTACGAGGCGGCGGCGGTGAAGCTGTACTCGATGGAGCTTGCGCAGCGGATCGCGAACACTGAGTTGAAGATGCTGGGGCTGTACGGCCCGTTGGGCCGGGGTTCGAAGTACACGCAGATGAACGGACGGCCGATGTTCGGGTACCTGCGATCGGTTGCGAACACGATCGAGGGTGGGACGAGCGAGATCCAGCGGAACATCGTGGCGCAAAGAGGGCTAGGGCTGCCGAAGGAGTAGGCGGCGAGAGCCACGTCACACGGGACAGGCAATACGGAACACGGCACCGCGGACTGAAGTCCGCGGCTTGGACGGGCGCTGGGTTCTCGAACGGACCCAGGCGGATCGCGGACCCGGACGGGACCCCAACCCACAATCAAGACCGTAACGACCTTCAATCAAGGGTTTTGTTGTACCTGAATCTTGGTCGTCCGCCAGCTTTGTACGTGGAACTTGGTTGTCCGGCGGGTGTTTCGCAGATTTCGAGGGCGACGACCGTAGGCGACGGGGCGGCTTGAGCCTCAGTGGTCTTGGTTGAGCGCCGAACATAGGCAGGAAGCCAGACGTTCAATCGCCGACCCGGGTCGGCGGCCGTGATCCGGCCTGAATGACGCGATGGTCGCAGGCTGTGACGAGTGGGTATTTGGCGCAGCATGGGCAGGTACCTCCGGTTCGAGGTTAGGAGTTTGGGGTGAGAGGTGGAAGGGGAGAGTGGCAGTTGGGAGCGAGAGCATCTGCTTCCCCAAGCAGAGGGTCAAGGGTTCGAGTCCCTTCTTCCGCTCCAGCAAGTCAATTAGGAGCACGGCTCAAATCTGGATTCGGCCCGTTTGGGGTCGCGAGTGACGGAGGGCCATGCGCAGAGTGTAATCATCATCATGCTTTCTTGGCTTTGAATTCGTTGACAGCGCTCCCTGCCGCGTGATATAAGCGGGTTGTTCCTGGTAACATACTCGCTGCCTGGCGGCGCGGGTGGGTTGACAACGGGTCCAAGGAAGGATACTCTCCGTGCGCGGGCCGGTCACTGGATGTCCCCTCTCGGGACGAACCACTGACCACTTCCAAGCCATACCGTGCTCGCCTTCAGTCTCCCGTTGTCCTTTGAAGGCGCGATCATGAGGATTGCTTACATTTCGCCGTTTCCCCCAACGCGCCACGGGATTGCAACGTATACTCACTACTTGAATCACGCTCTGTTGAAGATTGACCCGGAAATCGAATCGCTCATTGTCGCCGACAGCCGGACTTCTGGCCTTGCGACGCGCAAGCTAACAGTCGTGCCGTGCTTCGCTCTCGCCGAGACTCTTACTGAGGGAGAACAGCCCAGAGACATGGATCGCGTCGCTCAGGTTGTGGCTGAGTTCGCCCCAGACGTCATCCACATCCAGCATGGGCCTTCGGTCTTCTGTCCCGACGAGAGATTCCTGGGTCTATTGGAGCGGCTGAGAGGGCAAGCGAAGCTTGTGGTTACCCTCCACGCCGTGCACACGAACGAGACGAGTCGTGGGCTCGATATGACCATGAGCATGGAGGAATTCAATACGGGCGTGGGCCTCTTGGCGGATGCAACCGTTGTCCATCAAAGGTCCATGAAAAGAGAGCTGATACGACAAGGCGTTCCTAACCAGCGTGTACACGTTATCGCTCACGGCACTGAGATTCTGAGGCAAGTTGACGTGATGAGCGCGAGGCGTAGTTTGGGACTGCCAGAGAATTGTAGAATTATCATCGCATTTGGCTTCTTCGGCGACCAAAAGCACAAGGGACTACTGATTGAAGCTCTCCCTCGCGTACTCGACAAAGCGCCGGATTGTCATCTCTTCCTGGCCGGACATGTAAGGGAGTGGATTCGGGAGGACCATGAAAAACGGAAACTGTACGAATCACTTTCTCAAAGGTACGGCGTCCAGGACCGCGTCCTGTTCGCAGAGAGGTTCATCGCTGATGATGAAATCGACTTGGCCTTCGCCGCTGCAGATCTAGCTGCGTTCCCCGACCGCCAAGATTACCTGTCTGCTAGCGGCGCCCTGCATTTAGCGTTGGGAGCGTTCAAGCCGGTTGTCGTTTCCAGAGTTCCAAAGTTTGAAGAGGTCTGGACAGAGATATCGAGTGAGGTGACGTTCGACGCCGAAAGCTCGTCTCAGCTCGCGAGTATTTTGATTCGATTGCTGATAGATGAGGACTTCAGAGAATCTATTGTCCTCAGGGTGAAGAGCTATGCAGTGCGAACTGCCTGGGAAGTCATTGCGCGAGACCATCTCCGGCTCTACGACTCATTGCCCGTGCACCGCCTGGTTTTTGCAAGGGCTTGAAGCTAGCCGCCGGTTTCGTTAGCAGAATGCGCGTCTTCGGCTCGGCGCCGTGCCTCAGCAGCAGCAGGAGGAAGACCAATGTTGAGCCCTTATCAAGTCCTCGATCTCACTAACGAAAGGGGGTTGCTCTGCGGCCAGATCCTCGCTGACCTCGGTGCCGACGTGATCGCCGTGGAGCCGCCCGAAGGCAACTCCGCCCGACGTCTCGGTCCGTTCGCCGGCGACGAGCGCGACCGGGAGCACTCGCTCTACTGGTGGGCGTATAGCCGAAACAAGCGCAGCGTTACGCTCGACATCGCGACTGAGCAGGGGCGCGAACAGTTTTTGCGGCTCGCCCGGGACGCGCACTTTCTGATCGAATCGGAGCCGGTCGGGAGGATGGCGGAGTTGGGGCTGGGATACGAGGACGTGGCCGCGATGAACCCAGCGTTGGTATACGTGTCGATCAGCGCCTTCGGGCAGACTGGGCCGAAGGCAGCCTTCGCGGAGAGCGATATCGTCGTCAGCGCCTCAGGTGGTCTGGAGATAGGGGACGCAGACCGCGCTCCCCTGCGGTTCAGCGTGCCCCAGGCATACCTGCACGCGGGCGCGGAGGCGGCAGGCGCCGCGCTCATCGCTCACCACGAGCGCCAGCGATCGGGGCGAGGCCAGCACGTGGACGTCTCGGCGCAACAGGCAGTCGCGGTGACGACACAGTCGGGTATCCTTGCTGCTTCCATTGGCGACAGGAACGAGACCAAGCGCGTGACAGGGGGCGTCATGTTCGGCGGCATCTCCGTCCCTCTGGTGTGGCCGGCGGCGGACGGTCACGTCTCGCTTCTCTTTCTGTTCGGCAATGCTATCGGTCCGTTCTCACGCCGTCTGATGGAGTGGCTGCACGAGGAGGGGTTCTGCGACGAGGGAACACGCGACAAAGACTGGATTGGGTACGTGGCGCTCTTGCAGAGTGGGACCGAGCCCGTAGACGAATATATGCGTGTCCTGGGACTGATCCGCGAATTCATGAGCACAAAACCGAAAGCGATGCTAATGGCAGAGGCGCTGAAGCGGCGACTACTGATCACGCCGATGGCGACGATCGACGAGCTGGCGGCGAATGAGCAGTTCGCGGCGCGTGACTACTGGCGAGACCTGGAGCATCCTGGTCCGGCCCGCTACCCCGGGCCGTTTGCGAAGTTCAGCGAAACGCCCATCGAGTATCGCCGAGGCGCACCAGCGATCGGTCAGCACAACAGCGAGGTGCTCGCAGATGACCGTCAGGTCAACGCATCCCAGCAGCCTTCGGCCTTACCGGCGGAGTCCGATCAACATGCACTCGAGGACGTGAAGGTCCTCGACTTCATGTGGGTGATGGCAGGACCGGCCGCCACGCGTGTACTGGCCGACTACGGTGCGACGATCGTGCGCGTGGAGTCAACAAGCAGCATCGATACGGCACGCGGGCTCGCTCCGTTCCAGAACGGCGAGGCGGGTCCCGACAGCTCCGCCGTGTTCCTGAACCTGAACGCCGGCAAGCTCGGTCTGACGCTCGATATGACGAAGGAGGAGGGGCTCGGTGTGGTCCGCGACCTGGTGCGCTGGGCCGATGTAGTGACGGAGTCGTTTTCACCCAAGGCGATGCGCGCCTGGGGCCTGGACTACGATTCACTGAGGAAGCTTAAGCCCGACCTAATCATGCTCAGCTCCTGTCTGATGGGACAGACAGGACCACTTTCGATGCTTGCCGGCTTTGGCACGATGGGAGCCGCCATCGCCGGCTTCAACAGCGTGATCGGCTGGCCGGACCGTGAGCCCGCGATGGTCGGTGCTTATACGGACTATGTTTCGCCGCGCTTCGCGACCGCGTCCATCCTCGCGGCTCTTGACCATCGCAACCGCACCGGTCAGGGCCAATACATCGACTTCTCTCAGTCGGAGGCGTCGCTGCACTTCCTCGCTCCCGCTCTGCTCGACTACGCGGTCAACGACCGCGTGCAGGGGCGGGCGGGCAATCGCGATCCGCACATGGCGCCGCATGGGACGTATCCTGCCGCCGGTGACGACCGCTGGGTCGCAGTCGCGGTTGCCAATGACGAACAATGGCGTTCGCTATGCGACGTTCTGGGCCGAAACGAACTCGCTTCGGAGGAGCGCTTCGCGACAGCCGAGGCGCGGCTCGCGAACCAAGATGAGATCGACGGCATCATCAGCGAGTGGACACGGCAGCGTGACCTGTACGAAGTGCAGGAGACTCTTCAGGCCGGCGGTGTGCCAGCGCACGCTCTGCAGAACAGCACGGAGGCGATGCGAGATCCGCAACTCCTGCACCGTGGTCACTTCGTCGAGGTGCCACACGAGGTGCACGGCAAGACGACGGTAGAGGGATCGCGGTTCAGGCTATCGCGGACCCCGGCGCGTATCGAGCGACCCGGGCCAACGTTCGGCCGCGACAACCAGTACGTTCTGGAGAAGATCCTCGGCTACAGCGAGGAGAAAATCGTTGATCTGGTAGCGGGCGGGGTGCTCGAGTAGGCGGTTGTGGATCACTGTCTGTCTCACACATCGCACTAGCGATCGTCTGAATCGTGCTTGGGTAATGCCGAGGATCGCTACTGGAGTAGAAGGTCTGCCTGTGCCTGCATCAACAACAGGATGTCAGCGACCGTTGCTTCAACCTCCTCGGGAGATGCAGCGGGGACCGTGCCTTGGACGGCGATCAGGGTAGCACCGAGGTCGCCGTGGTTGATAAAACCGTAATAGACGTGGTGATCGGCGAGACCAGCCTGTACGGTAACCCGGTATAAGACGGATGCGTCGACAAGATTGCCAACACTCGGTATCTCCACGGCATCGATCACGTGCCTTTGAAGGGAGGTGACGCCGGACAAGGACGGCACAGGCACATTCTCAAGGCGAGCCACATTCTCGATGGAGAGCAATCCAGTACTACTTGCTACGGGGTCGGGTAATTCGTACTCGACTTTGTATTCCAGTTCTGAGTCCTGCTCTATTTCCACGAGTTCGAGTTCGAGCGGAACATCCGATCGCTGTAGGACAAGGTCGGGTAAGTCGAGGAGTGTGAATGCGTTCGCCGGTGTAGGCGTCAGGACCTCAGACGCGGTGGAGTCCGGAGACTCAGCTTCTTCGTCACCTGCGCCGCAGCCGCCAACGGCGAGCAGCATGCCGACAGCGCCAACGATCAGGCCCATCCATAGCAGTGAGTGCCGGCTCTGCGCCGTCCAGCGGTCTCGCAACATGTGCGTTTCCTCCTACGCCTCTTTCGCTTGAAAAACGCTCGGTTCGAGTCCTACGGAAGGACGGTCAAGTATTTCGAAACCGATTCGCTACTCGAACAAACGCGAGTCGCGTGTCGCGGGTTAGTCTTTGGGGAGGCCGAGGATGCGTTCGGCGATGATGTTGCGCTGGATCTTGGGTGTGAAGATACGCCACCGCGGACCCAGACGGGCAGGCTTCAGTCCCGCGGCTTTAGCGGCGGCCGGCGTGGTCCCTCACCCCTAGCCCCTCCTCCTGAGGCGGACACGTCTCCCGAGAGGGGAGAGGGGAACGAGGATCGCGAAGGCGCGGGTTAGTCTTTGGGGAGGCCGAGGATGCGTTCGGCGATTATGTTGCGCTGGATGTTGGGTGTGCCACCGCCGATGACGACGTTGGGCCAGTCGAGGGCGCCGCTGGGGAGGCGGTTCTGCTCCATGCCGGGGCCGTTGTCGCTTTTGACGTACTGACTGGCGCTGCCACGAATCTCGAGCGCGAGGTCGCCTAACTCGATGGCGAGGAAGGCGCGGTGGAGCTTGTTTATGGAGGTCTCGCTGGAGAGCGGCTCGCCCTTGAGCTGCTTGGTGAGGAAGCGCTGGCCGTTGAGCCGCATGCCTTCGATGACGACGTCTGCCTTTGCGAGCCGGCGTCGGATGCTAGGCTGCTCCGAGGCGGGGCGGCCGTTGCGCCTGGTGCGCTTGGCCAGCTCGACGAGATCGTTGAGCTGGCCAACGAGGCCGGCGACTTCGGAGATGCCGGAGCGCTCGTGGGCGAGAGCGGAGATGGTGACGCCCCAGCCTTTGCCTTCGTCGCCGAGGCGGTTCTGGACGGGCACGCGGACGTTGTCGAAGAAGACTTCGGCGAAGTGGGAGCTTCCGGACATGTTCTTGATGGGCCGCACTTCGATCCCCGGCGACTTCATCTCGACGAGGAGGCAGGTGATGCCTTCGTGCTTGTCTTCGGTATCGAAGTCGGTGCGGGTGAGGAGGATGATCCAGTCGGACCAGGCGGCGAGGGAGGTCCAGATCTTCTGGCCGTTGACGACGTACTCGTCGCCGTCGCGGACGCCCTTGCACTGGAGGGAGGCGAGGTCGCTGCCGAAGCCGGGTTCGGAGTAGCCGGTACACCACTGGTATTTGGAGTCAAGGATGTCGGGCAGGAACTTCTTCTTCTGGTCGTCGGTGCCGTACTGGATGATGGCAGGGCCGACCCACTGGAGGCCCATCATGCAGAGGCCGAGGGGCGGCGCGCCGGCTTTCGACATCTCTTCCTTGAGGATCACTTGCTCCATGATGCCGCCACCGCCGCCGCCGTACTCTTCCGGCCAGTTGAAGCCGACCCAGCGTTTCTCACGTATTTTCTTGAGCCAGCCACCAAGGAACCCGGGGTCCTTGCGCGCTTCCGGAGAGAGGTTCTCCCCTATGAAGGCTCGCACCTCGTCGCGGAACGCTTCTTCTTTCGTGGTCAGATTGAAGTCCATTAGTAGCCTCCCAGGCTTGCTATCCGCTCGTAGTGGAACTCGGCGTCGCCGAACGCCGGAAGCGCCCATTTCGAGCGCTTGAGGTAGAGCTGCACGTCGTACTCGGCGGTGAAGCCGATGGCGCCGTGAAGCTGCACACCGTCGATGCCGATGCGGGTGAAGGCGTCGCTGGCGTAGGCTTTGGCGCGCGCCGCCGCGACCGGCAGGGCCTCAGGTTTTTCGGAGACGCACCAGGCGGCGTAGTAGAGGAGCGAGCGGCTGGTCTCGACATCGACGTACATCTCGGCGAGGGGGTGCTTCACGCCCTGGTACTTGCCGATAGGCGAGCCGAACTGGACGCGGTCCTTGGCGTATTGAGTGGTCATCTCGAGCGCGCGGTCCATGGCGCCGATCATCTCGGCAGTGACAGCGACGGTTGCGAGATCGAGCAGCCGCGCGAGCGCGGCGGCACCGTCAGATGCGCCTGCGAGGACGTCGTCCTTCGATACTATGACGCCATCGAGGGTGAGGTCGCCCATGCGCTTGGTCTGGTCCATCGTGGGGTGGCTCTGAGAGCTTACGCCTTTGGTGCTCGACTGTACGACTGCGAAGAGGATGTCTCCGGCCGCGCGGAAGGGGACGATGAAGATGGTGGCGACGCCGACGTCGTGGACGAATCGCTTGGCGCCGGTGAGGCGATACCCGTCGCCTTCTTTGGCGCCGGTCAGCTCGATGCCGTCGGGGCCGAGGAAGTCGCTGTCCTCGAGGATCGCCAGCGTGCCGATGGCGCTGCCGTCGGCGAGCGATGGGAGGTAGCGCTGTTTCTGTGCGTCGCTACCGAACTCGGAGATGGCGGCGGCGGCGAGGGAGGAGGAGATCAGTGGGGCCGGAAGGAGCCCGCGGCCGGTCTCTTCGAGGAGGACGGTGAGGTCGACGAATCCGAGGTCAACGCCACCGTAGGCTTCGTCGACGATGAGGCCGGGCCAGCCGAGTTCGGCCATGGCGGACCACAGCTTATCGTCGAAGGCTTCGGGAGACTCCATGATGTCGCGCACGGTCGACATGGGGGCGCGTTCTTCGAGGAAACGCCTGGCGACGTTGCTCAGCATTTGTTGTTCTTCTGTGAGGCCAAAGTTCATTCGGTTTGCTCCATGTCCCCTTGCTTACCGGTGGGGCGTCACTTGATCGATCGAGGTAAGCACGGACTATAGTAGCAAAACCTTAACGTTCACGTTAGGATGGGGAGATCCATCCCGATCCTTGTGCTCGCGATCCAGGCCGTCTAGCCTCGACGGTACGCACGACTAATGATCGCCCTCCGCCGAATCTCGCTGCTAATGCTCGCTGTGTCGGTGGTCGTCGCGTTCGGCCTGGCAGCGTGCGCGGGTGGAGGCGATTCCAGTACGCCGACGCCGAGCGCGTCGCCAAGCCCCACGCGGACGGTGGAGCCAACCGCGACGCTGACGCCAACGCCCGCGCCTACGCCCACACCGACACTCGAGCCCACCCCAACGCCGACGCCCGAGCCGACGCCCGAGCCGACGCCGTCGCCGACGCCTGCGCCGACTCCTACGGAGGTCCCACCGACACCAACCGAGACCCCCGGCTTATCGGTTGGGTTCCCGATAGCGATCACGTCGGTGAAGCCGGATCCAGCCGCGAACGGGGTGGAGGTAACGATCGTGCTTGAGACCGCGCCCGGGGCGGTTGTTGCGATACGGATTACGGACCCGGGGGGAGGGATCGCGAACCAGAGGTCATTTACCGCCGACGGCCAGGGGATCGCGATCCATCAGTACGTCATCGCCGGAAGTCCGGGTACATGGACAGTCCAGGCCGCCGCCGCGACGGTCGCGGATCTATTGGTTCTTCAGCAGAGCCTTGTTCCGGGCCCCTACTACGACGACGCGACGTTCGCGGTTCAGTAAGCCGGTGGAGACAGCGGACGGGGGAGGACGGCGAGATCGACGAAGCCGAGGCCGGCGCCGCCGTGCGCTTCGTCGATGGTGAGGCCGAGCCAACCGAGTTCGGCCATGGCGGACCACAGCTTATCGTCGAAGGCTTCGGGCGACTCCATGACGTCGCGTACGGTCGACATAGGGGCGCGTTCTTCGAGGAAACGCCGCCGGTGCTAGAATGGGGCCGTTATGGAGCCGCGCACCCGATGTGGGCAGACCGGAGACAGCGTACAATCGGCTCCCGACGCGAGACGATGGTGAGCAACGTAACGGCAGTACGCCGACCCACGCCTATTCCGGCACCGCAAAAGTATCTGCTCGGCGCCGGCCTCCTGATCGCCTCCGGTCTTGCCTGGGCCGGGAGCCTTAATCTCACCGGCCAGATGTCGACTGGCGCCATTAGCTTCGTGGCGATCTGGACGCTGATGATGGCGGCAATGATGTTACCTTCAGCGCTGCCGACGGTGTCTTTGTTTGCCACGGTCGCGAAGTCTCGAAGGCAGTTAGGGTTCCCGGCGGCACCCAGCGCGGCCTTCGTATTCGGTTATCTTGCTGCGTGGGCGCTGCTGGGAGTTGCGGTCTCTCTAGCAAGTTTCCTGGGTACGCCCGCGGCGCACGCATGGAGCGCGCCTGTCGCTGGAGCTGCGATCACCCTTGCGGGTGCATATCAGTTAACACGCTGGAAATCGCTTTGCCTCGGACACTGCCGCTCGCCTCTCAATTTCTTCATGAATCACTGGCACGATGGCACCGCCGGCGCCGCATTCATGGGCGCCCACCACGGCATGTATTGCGTGGGTTGTTGTTGGAGCCTGATGTTGGCGCTATTGGCGCTAGGATTGATGAACCCGGGATGGATGGCATTGATCGCCCTCATCATCTTTGCCGAGAAGGTGACACCGGCGGGACAACGGGTGGCTCTGCTTACCGGGCTGGTGTTGATGATCACAGGCGGTGTAATCGCGTTCGGATTAGTGCCGTTCCACCAGGCTGCAGGAGGTATGTGAAGTGACCAAGTCCCCAAAATGGATGCTCAAGATCGAGTTCCTGATGGCTTGCAACTGCAACTGGGGCTGCCCTTGCTCCTTCGAGGCGCCGCCAACGTTTGGAACGTGCGAAGCGGCGCTGGCCTACCGTGTTGTGGAAGGGAAGTATGGCGATCTGACGCTCGACGGGCTCACCTGGGCGCTGGTCGCTATCTGGCCCGGCCCACTGCACGAGGGTAACGGCCGCGGGATCG
>JACZRQ010000086.1 GCA_022574655.1 Chloroflexota bacterium | reverse complement strand
CACGGGAGAGAGCGGCTCCGGAAAGTCCACTCTGGGCCTCTGTGTACTGAACCTGCTGCCTCACCCCGGACGGATCCTCAGCGGTTCTATTTACTTCAACGGCCGTAACCTCCTCAAGATGGATAACGACAGCCTGCGAGCCGTCCGCGGACGCGACATCGCTATGGTGTTCCAGGATCCAGCCTCCGGGCTCAACCCCGTGCTTTCGGTCGGTCAGCAGGTCGAGGAGATCATCACCACGCACCTTGATGTCTCGAAGAAGGAGGCCCGCAGGCGAAGCGTCGAGGTACTGGCTGAGACGGGGCTTCCGGACCCCGCTGAGATATGCAAACGATATCCATTCCAGCTGTCCGGCGGCATGTCGCAACGTGTGATGATCGCGATCGCCACCGCACTCAATCCGAAGGTCCTCATCCTGGACGAGCCCACCTCCGCACTGGACGTCACGGTACAGGCCGCGATCCTGGAGGATCTTGTGCGCCTTCAAGAACGGCATGGCACGTCGATCATGCTCATCGCCCACGATCTCGGCGTCGTTGCGCAGATGGCTGACGAAGTTGCGGTGATGTACGCTGGCTCGATCGTCGAATTCGCGAAAGTCGATACGTTGTACAATCGGCCGCGGCATCCCTACACGTCGGCGCTACTGGCCAGCCGCCCCCGCTGGGACCGTGAGAGTTCGGAGCCATTGGTCGGAATCCGCGGCGCGCCGCCAAGCCTCATCGACCTGCCGGACGAGTGCGCTTTCCTGCCACGCTGCCCTAAGGCCGTCAGCGCCTGCAGAACCGAGCGTAGGCCCGATCTCGAAGAAGTCGGACCCCAGCACTACGCCGCCTGCTACAACCTGATGTATCTCCCGGTCCAGAACTAGCGTTCAGGCCGCACGCGACCGCGACGTCGCCAGGTCGGTCACCAGTAGCTCCAGCGCCAGTTCTACGTCGAAGATCCCGCGCTTCACGTCCAGGTCCGCCTCCACCATTCGTGCGTACGCGGCGCGAATCGCCGAAGCGGTGTGCGCCGACGCCTGATCGATCAGCTTCTCCAGCGGAAAACCCCTCATGTTGAGCCGAGCGCCAATGTCTGTTCCAGTCGCCCCCGAGTCGAGCATCTCCCTGGCGATCGCCATGCGTCGATAGGCACCCTGGACTCTCGCCATTACCTCTAGCGGATGCATCTGCCGCAGGTCCAACACCCTCCTCAGAGCCTTGAGGGCTCCCGCTCCTCGGCCTTCCACGATCGGGTCCAGAATATCCCAGGGCGGAAGTTCACGGGCCGACGCGACCATGTCACGAACGTCAGCCTCGCTAACCATCTGACCGTTCGCGAACGAGCTGAGCTTCTCCAGTTCGGTCGCCAGCCTCCACGTGTCGTTGCCGACGAGATCCGCCAGCGCTCGCGCTGAACGGGCGTCAAGCTTCACGCCAATGGAGCGTGAACGCTTCTGTACCCAGCCCATAACCGCCTTCTGATCCGGCAGCTTGGAGTGATGGATCTCAGCCTTCGAGCGCAACGCCTTCAGTAGAGCGCCCCCCGCCTTGTCACCGCCGATGAGGACGAGAACCGTAGTCCCCGGCATGCCATCTACATACTCGACAAGCGAATCCCAGCCGCCGCTGACAGCGGGCTCGCCGTCATCATCGCCGTCTTGATCCCGGGAGCGGGAGCCCTTACCAAATAGCCCCTCGACAACAACCAATCGCTGATCGCCAAGGAAGGGGACGGTATCGCAAGCGGCGATCACTTCCTGCGGCGACACCTTCGATGCGGAAAACGTAACGATGTTGGCAGCGAGCGATCCGTCCTTGTCCAGACTAGCCTTCAGCTCACCAAACTCCTCCCGAAGGGAAAAACTGTCGGAGCCGTAGAAGATGTGCAGCATCGCCGAGGCCAAGGTAGCACGCCGGCGCGCCAGTTAGAAGGCCTTCCCTGACGTGACAGAGCATGGACACGCGAACCTTCCCATGCCACGATGTTATCTCCGTGCGAAGACTACTCATCCGTTCTCTGCTCTACCTGGAAGCGGGCCTGCTCGTTGCACTCGTTGCGCTCGTAGCGATTTACCCGGCTAACGAATCGGCCGCCGGCCCGTTCATGAACAACCACTGGCACGCAACCTACGAGATTTCGGTCTGCGGCCAGCGGCTCCCTCACCTCCGCTTCTGGGAGGGCGGCATTCACACACACGACGACGGCATCGTTCACAGCCACCCCATACGACCATCTGAAGAAGGAAAGGGCGCCAGCCTCGCGAGTTGGTTCGAGTACGGCGGCGGGCGGCTATCGTCTCACTCAATGCTCATCCCGGGCGCCCGTCTACCGTTAGAAAACGGCGCCCCCTGCCCGGACGGTTCCCCCGGCGAGCTGCAGATCACCGTCAACGACGAGCGTCTGCGCCGCTGGTCCAACTACATCCCACAACACGAAGACCATATCGTCATCGTCTTCGGACCAAAGGACTGACTCCGGCTCGTCCCAGCGGTCAGACGTCGAAAAGCGACTCTTGTTGCGGGTCCTGCCCTGATTCAAGACAGGCGGGATCATCGTTTTTGACCGAATTAACTCGCGTCGATACCGGCGTCGCCGTCAGCAAGTCGTCCCGCACCGGACGAAGCAACTCCATCAACGCCGCCGGCTCCTGGCGGACGTACAGCCATTCGTCGATCGCACCCTCGTCCAGGATCACCGGCATCCGGTCGTGAACGGGCGCCACCAGCGCATTCGGCTCCGTCGTGATGATCGTGAACGTACGCTCCTTCTCACCGGGCGACGGACGCCACGATTCGTAGAGGCCCGCGAAGTAGATCAAGCCACCTTCGGGACGGTGGAACCAGATTGGCTTGCGAGCTTCCTTCGCGCCCGTCCACTCGAAAAAGCCGTCCGCCGGCACGACGCACCGTCGTTCCTTGAACGCCTCCCGGAAGGAACGTATCTTCTGCACCGTCTCGGCGCGAGCATTGATGTTCTTGAACGCCCCCTTGCGATCCGTCATCCAGAAGTTGACCAACCCCCACTTCGCCGCCACCGCCTCCCGGTCCTCGTACCGCGATCGCACGATCCAGTGCGGGTCCGTCGGCGCGATGTTGTAACGCGGTCTATAGTCGATCAGCGATTCGACAGGCACACCGAGCTCAGCCGCCAGCTGCTCCACCTCGTAAGTTAGCGTGAATCTTCCACACATAGGGAATCGTTACACCACACCCCGTCCACCCACCTTCTCAGGCGTCCATTATAGATACAAAGCCCCGAATCATGGCTCGCTTTTCGTTCGTCGACGATTACTGGCTTATTGCCACTTGACGGCATACAACTGATGAGTTCCGGTCAACCCCTTGAGCTCCACCTCATCGCCGTCTTCGAACTCGATATCACCACCGCTCGCCGTCAGCTCCTTCAGCAGCGACGAAACCAGAATCTCCCCGCCCGACGCCTGCGCCGCGATACGGGCCGCGAGGTTGACGTGCTTGCCGAAGAAATCATCGCCTTCTTTGATCACCTCGCCCGTGTGCAGCCCTATCCGCACCCGGATCGACTCATCCGGCGATGCCTCCCGCTTGCTGAACGCTCTCTGCGTCTCAATCGCGCAGTTGATACCGCTGCGGCCGCTCTGGAACGCGAGCATGAAGCCGTCGCCGATGCTCTTCACTTCGAACCCCTCGTGTGCCGCCACCTGCTCACGGATGATCGCGTTATGCTCCCGCAGGAGTTCGAGCCACCGCTGGTCACCTAGCCGCTCGGTGAGTTCGGTGGAGCCTTCGATGTCGGTGAACAGCAACGTCACTGTCCCGTCAGGCGCAGCGTGACGCCGAAGGTTCGGTTGCTCGTTATAGATGAGGGAAGCGACGGCTTCAATTGAACCCGAGGTGTCGGTCGTGTCTATCCCCTGAAGATCAAGCTTTAGAGCCAACGCCTTCTCCGTATCGCTCAGCATTCCGAGTTCCTGAAAGCGCGCGAGCGCCTCGTTGGCCAGAGGCAAGGCGCTTTTCCTGTCGCCCTCTTCGTCGCGCGCCGTCAGCATTACGGCGTACTGGTACTTGGCGCGAGCGAGGAAGGGCCACGCCCGGCAGCGATCTTCGGCCTTTATCGCCGCCTTAAAGTGCTGTTCTGCGGCCTCCCAGTCCCCCATCGTGGTTGCCGCCATTCCCAATGCCATGGCGACAGAGCCCCAGTAAAGTACTGCGTCGCCAACGACTATGTACTGCTCGCTGTACGGTAGGAGGAGCCCATACAAAGCGCGGGCCCGCTTAGCGTCTTTGAGATGACTGGCCACATGGATAAATGTGGTCAAGCCGGAAATCAGAAGCCAATCTTGCGGCAGGTCCTGAAAATCTTTTGCTGCGAGTTGATCCAATATTTGCCTGGCCTCGTCATCACGGCCGGTGTCGCATCGAATGAGCGCCTGGACGGCCTTCCAGGCTGGGGCAGGGTTCTGGCTTGCGCCGACGTCGACTATGGCCTCTACCTCAGCCACCCGGCCCTGACCGCGGCGGATCTCGTAAGTCAGGACGCCAGCGGCCTGCAACAGCCAGGCCGCCTGGACCTCCTGGTAGGCGGCCATGATCTCTTGCTGGCTCCGCTCCGCTTCCTCCCACTTCCCCTGCATCGCGGCACGCATGCCGGTCCAGGAGGGCCGGCGGCCGATCCACGCCGGCTCGCGGGTCTCGGCGGCCCTCGGGTAGATGATCTCCAGCTCGCTGTCCGCGCCGTCGACGTCACCGGAGGACAGGAGAGCGATCATCAACCTGATGTGACCCCAGAGCTCGCCGAACCGATCGCCGGCGTCGGCGCCGAGGCGGATCAGCTCCCGGGCAAGTTCAAGACGTTCGTCAAGGTATTCGGGAGCCCCAAGCGCGGTCAGGAGTGCTTGGTGCGCCATGATGATGGCTCTCGGGTCGTCAATATCTCTGGCCACTTCCAGCGCTTCCCGGCCAAGTTCGACCTGCTCGACCGCGGTGATGTTAATCGGGGGCAGATCGGCGAGACCGGCCAGGACGTAGGCGCGAGTGGGACTGGACTCCGTCCCCAGGCGTTCGAGGGCCCGGCGCAGCATCGGTACGGCGCCTCCCGAGTAGGCCTCCGTTGTGCGCAACACGGCATCCTTATGAGCAAGGGCTGCCCGCGCCATGAGAGCAGCGTCATCGAGGCGCTCGGTCAGAGCGAACGCCTCCTGCAGAGTTTCAACCGCCCGCTCGCCCTGTCCGGCCTTGGTTTGGGCTTCGCCTAGATCCAGGAGCAGCTCGCAGCGGGTCGAATCCTCGCCGCCGCGAACATCCAGGGCTCGCAGGGCAAGCCGGTACGCTCGCACGGCTTCCCCGTGAGCCAGGAGAGCGGTGTCGCGCTCGCCGGCGCGTCGCGCGTAGTCGATCGCCTTGTCGACGTCGCCCCCCGACGCAGCATTCGTGTAGTGGTAGGCGAGCTCCGCTAGGTGTGGCTCCAGATTCGCTCCGTGCAGCCGTTCCAGCGCCTCGCCGATCTGGCGGTGCAGGCGTACGCGGCGAGGACCGCTGAGCTCTCCGTAGAGCGTGTGGCGGAGCGCCGTGTGAGCCAGCTCGTAGGTGTTACCGCTGACTGCACCCTTGCGTTCCCGGATCGCCTGTAAAGCGAGCGCCTCCTCCACAAGGTCAAGAAGACGGTCCTCGTCTTCGCCGCTCACCTCCCTTAGCAGCTCAAAGCTGAAGCCGGAGGTCATCGCTGAGGAGAGTGTCAGGATGCGGCGGCACTCCTCGCTCAAGCGGGAAAGCCGGCGGCGGACGATGTCTCTTATCCCCTCGGGGATGTCCAATTGAGGCACGTCCCCCGTGCTGCTAACCCACTGACCGCTCTCCAGGCTGAGTTTTCCTTCCTCCACCAGGTGCTTGAGGATCTCCTCCACAAACAGGGGGTTGCCTTCGGTCTCCCGATAGATCGCCTTCACGAATTCTGCGGGCACTTCCTGCTCGCCCAGCGTCGTCATCAACGCCAGCACATCTTCTTGCGGCAGTCCCCGCACCAGGACCCGCTGGAAGAACTGCTCCCGGCGAAGCGCGGCAAGAGTCTCCGACAGAGCGTCGCTTTCTTCGACCTCCACGTCGGAATAACAGCCCAGGATCATGATCCGTTCCGTCGCGATGCCCCTCGCCAGGTACTGGAGCAACAGGAGCGATGGCCTGTCGGACCACTGGAGATCGTCGAGGAGCAGGATAATAGGCGCAGCCTTCGCAGCATTTCGCAGAAACGTCGCCACGCTTTCGAACATGCGCAGACGATCGGCCTCGTCCTCCATGGCAGGCGCCTCGGGCGTATCCGGGAGGCGCTGGCGAATCTCGGATATGAACGTAGCAATCTCGGCTGCTCCCGGCCCCAGCTCCTGACGCAGCTCGGCCTCTGGCCTGCTGACCACGTACTGGCGCAGAGCATCCATAAGAGGCAGATAGGGAATGCTCGCCTCGGATTCGTAGCAGCGCCCGCTAAGGACCTGAGCGCCGCGCAGCCCCACGTACACTGCGAACTCTTTCGCTAGGCGCGACTTACCTATACCTGGCTCGCCCACCAGCATCACAATCGAGCCGCGGCCGGAGAGCGCGCTCTCCAACGCCGCCTTCAGCTGGGACATCTCGTCACGGCGGCCGACGAACCGGCCCCAGGGCACGCTTTGCAGGGCCACCACGCCCGACGCGACGACCGGCTGCTCTGCTGAGACGCTCTTGCCGGCGGTCTCCGCGATGCGCCCGAGCTCAGTCGCAACCTCTGACGCGGACGCCGGGCGCTCTTCGGGAGCCTTCGCCAGCAGGCGCATGATAATCGTCTCCAGAGACCGCGACACCTTCGCGTTGTGATATGAGGGCGCCACCGGCACGGTGTTGATGTGCTGCGATATCACCGCCACCACGTCCTCGCCTACGAACGGCGCTTGGCCTGTCACCATTTCGTAGAGGATGCAACCCACTGCGTAGAGGTCGCTGCGGGCGTCAGCCGGCCGGCCCATCGCCTGCTCCGGTGGCATATAGCCGACCGTACCGATCATCATCCCGGACATCGTCAGCCGTGAGCGGTCCAGCGCCACCGCTAGGCCAAAGTCGCCGATCTTGGCCGTACCATCCTCCGTGAGCCAGATGTTCGCTGGCTTCAAATCCCGATGCACGATCGACCGGGCATGCGCATGTGCCAACCCTTCGCAGATCTCGCCGCCTATGCGGATCGCGTCTTCGATAGGGAGCTGATGATCGGGTGCCTGCTGGATCAGCTCTGCCAGGTCACCGCCCGCCATGAATTGCGACACGATGATCGGCTCGCCGCGCTCCTCGCCGATGTCGAACACGGTAACGATGTGATTGTTGTCACCCAGCCGCCCCATCGCCTGAGCCTCGCGACGCACGCGGACGAGTCCGGCTTCGTCCAGCCCATCGGTCTTGATCACCGCTACGGCAACTTCGCGGTCGAGTCTGGCGTCGTGGGCGAGGTAGACATTCTTGCGGCCGCCTTCGCCCAGGAAGCTCTTCACCTCATAGCGGCCAGAGGCGAAAGACGAAGGCAAGGCAGCCGAAGCTTGAGGCGTGGGAATGCCAGTCGACACAGGCGACGCGTCCAGCTCTAAAGAGTGACGGCATTTTCTGCAGAAGCGCGCGCCGAGCTGATTCTCAGTCTTACACGAAGGACAAATCGGTACAAAGTCAGCTCCGCATTGATCGCAGAACTGCGCGTCGTCCAGATTTTCGCTTTGACAGGATGGGCAGCGCAATGGACCTCTCCCTAATCGCCAATCGGAGCAATCCTAATGGTGATCTATCACAGGGATGCTGTCAAAGATTAGATCAGGCGCTGGCTTAACCCCCAGCCTGCCATTTCCCCCTTCCACTTCTCACCCCAATCCCCTACCTCAAATTGGAGGAGTGTGCCCATGCCGCGCGAAATCTTTCCCGCCCGCGGCGGGACCTATCAGCAACTACCAGAGCCATCGAATCTTGCCCCGAGATCAAACGACCATGCCCCCGCTTCCTAGCTCCCTCTTCCTCCCTCCAACTCCCTTCTTCCCTCCCGGTCGATTGATCGTCCCGCCCCCGTCGATGAACGTCACTCAATCAGACAAGACAGTGAATCACAATCGGCTCCCCAACCTGCCGCCGCCCCGAAAAAAGAAAAGACGCCTCCCCACAATCAAACCCCAGACACGAAAACGGACGACCAATCGCCCGCCAGATACAAAATAGCGATTGATTGTCCGTCTACGACCCGTCTGGGGCCTCGGACCCGTCCGGGAGCGCGGCCCCCCCCCATCCGCCTCCCAAGCCGCGGACTGAAGCCTGCCCGTCTGGGTCCGTGGTGGCGCTCTCTTCGTTCCCCTCGCCCGCTTGCGGGAGAGGGGCTAGGGGTGAGGGTTTGGCGGGAGTGCATGGGAGTCGAACCCACCTGGGACGGGTACACCGCCCCACAACGGTTTTGAAGACCGAGAGGCCCACCAGGACCTTTCCACTCCCGCGGTATCGTATAGCGTCACGGGTCAGAGGGGAGCGGGTCAAGCGCCGAGACGCCCGCGGGCGTCAGTCGGGGAAAGCGTCGCTGATGTAATGGTCCGCGGCGATCGCAGCGGTCACGCCATCGCCGACAGACGAAGCGACCTGCCTCGCCGAGTTTTGCCGGACATCCCCGGCCGCGAAGAGCCCGGGCAGTTCCGTCTTCATCCAGTCGTCGACAAGCACATGACCACGCGCGTCAGTCTCGACGAACTCCCCCAGGAAGTCGCTATTCGGGTGCTGGCCGATGAAGACGAAGACGGCCGCCGTGGAGAGGGTGGATTCCTCGCCAGTTTCGACGTGCTTGAGCTTGACTTCTTCGACCTGGTCTCCCCCCACGATCTCGGTGACGACTGTATTCCAGAGGAAGTCGATCTTATCGTTCGCGAACGCTCGGTCCTGGAGGATGCGGCTGGCCCGCAACTGATCGCGCCGGTGGATGATCGTTACCTTATCGGCGAAGCGCGTCGTGAACAAACCCTCGTCCAGCGCGGCGTCGCCCCCACCGACCACTACAACCTCTTGACCCTTGAAGAACGCCGCATCGCACGTCGCGCAGTAGGAGACGCCCTTCCCGATCAACCGCTCCTCCCCAGGGACGCCGAGCTTGTCGTACTCCGCGCCGGCGGTGAGGATCAGGGCCTTCGTCAGAATCTCGCCATCCGCTATCGAGATACGCCACTTGCGGTCGCTTTTCTCGATCCCGACGACATCTTCGTAGCGGGTCTCAAGCCCGTGGTCCTCCGCCTGTTTGTGCATCGCTTGAGCGAGATCAAAACCGTTGATCGATGGGATACCGGGATAGTTCTCAACCAGCTCGGTCAGCGCAATCTGGCCACCGATCACACCCTTCTCCAGCAACAACGAGCGATGCCTGCCACGCGCCGCATAAAGACCGGCGGCGAGACCAGCAGGTCCGCCGCCAATGATTACGACATCGAATTCAGTGATGTCAGCGTCCGCCACCTACGCGAACGCCTTGTCCAAAGACTTCTTGAGATCACCCTTCGGCCGGAACCCGATCACTTGGTCGACGGGCTCTCCCTTGTTGAACACCATGATCGTCGGAATACTGCGAATTCCGTAGCGGGACGCGGTCTCGATGTTGTCATCCGTGTTCAGCTTCAGAAATTTGGCCTTGCCTTCGTACTCTCCGGCCAACTCCTCGACGATCGGCGCGACCATCCGGCAAGGACCACACCAGGGCGCCCAGAAGTCAACGAGGACCGGCTTATCGCTATTGAGTACCTCCGCCTCCCACTCTCCGTCTGTCACGTCACTCGGCTTGGCCATCGATTCCTCCTTCAAATTTCAGGTTCTGGTGAATTATACTAGTAATCACCTGCAACCGGATTCACTTGTATGGTAGTATACCCCCGTGGGGTATGTCAAGAAGCGAGTAAAGTATGGCACAGGAAACTAAAACCAACTCCGACGCGATCCTCACCCGACTAAGACGGATCGAGGGACAAATACGCGGTATTCACAAGATGCTTGAGGAAGATCGCGTCTGCGAAGACGTCGTCACGCAGCTAATGGCCGCTCGCAGCAGCCTGGACAAGGCTGGGTTGCTGATCATCGACCGGCACATCGAACAGTGCTTGACCGTCGGCCTCTCGAACGATGACGCCCTGAGCAATCTGAAACACTCCCTTCGTCTTTGGTTCCGCTTCGGCGGAGCCGCGCAGTCCCAACAGGACTAGCCGCCTCCGTCGCCCTCTCAGAATCGCTTGCCTGCCCACTCGGCTGGTGGTCGCGACGATCCGGGAAGTATAATGCGCGACTATGAAGGCCACCACACAAGCTGCCCCAAAACGACGGCGCCGCGAGGAGACCCGCCAGCGCCTTCTAACATCTGCCCTCGGTGTTTTCGCACGAAACGGCTATGAACGTGCCACAGTCGACGAGATCGTCCGCGACGCCGGCTTCTCCAAAGGCGCATTCTACGTTCACTTCAAGAGCAAGGACGATCTGTTCTGGACCATGCTCGAAGAGCGAGTGTTGCACCATCAGGATGCGTTCCGCCAATCCGTGGACCCGGGTTCATCCTTCCGCCAAAACGTCAGACACCTGCTAACGGCGCTCTTCGAACTTGAGAGCGGGGATCCATCGTGGCCGGCGATCCTGATGGAGTTCGTCGCTCACGCCGGACGGAATGCTGAGGTTCGTGAGCGCTTCGCGACGATATACAGGCGCTGGCGCGAATTCATCGTGGCCATGCTACGGCAAGGTCAGACAGCCGGCCAAATCCGCGACGACATCGACCTGGATTTCGCCGCATCGGCGGCCATCGCTCTGATCGAAGGCACGATCATTCAGTCGAGGTTCGCGCCAACCGAAATCGTCTTGGCTGACATGATCGACCCACTCTGCGAGCTTCTTGCGCAGGCCCTGGAAGATCCCGCCTAGCCCACACGCTCAGCCGGAGCGACCTCGCGGATCGCATCGAGCATCCCGGACTGGTGAAGCGCAAGCACGTCGCGCCATCCTCTCTCCAGATCCGAGCACGTCGCCTCGCGCCGCGGATTCACGTCCTCGTCCTCGAGACGCCGCTCGGACCAGTCGACCGGGTCCGCCGCGCGCTCGACGGAGATCGAAATTCCCTGCGCTGAGAGGTGGCGTTTCAAGGCCTCGGAGTCAAGCCCGGATTCCTCCGGCGCCATTTCGAGAATGGCTCGCCGCGCGCGGTCGAGCTCGCGGTTCGCGATGTCGACGGTCGCGAACTCCTCGGCGACCGCGTCGAGCAGCACGGGATGATCGACAATCATCGTCACCAGACGGCGCTCGCGCCGCTCGCCGACGCCGCTCTTGCCGGTGCCGAGGGAATCGGGCAACCTCGGCTCTGGTGGGCGGTCGGGATCGAACCGGCGACCCCTTCCACGGGCGCGGCCTTGCGCCGGCGGCGCGCGGCCATCGATCGCCCCGCGCAGACGCTTTCTGAACTGATCCTTGTAGTAGCCCCGTACCCTGAGGTCGCCAATGCGATCGGCGCACTCGTTGAGCCGCTTCTTTACCCCGGCCCGGCGCTCGGGCGTGTCCACCGGACGGCCGCCGACCTCCATGTCCCATAGCATGTCGGCGAGCGGGCGCGCGGTCGCCAGTGTCGCGCGGAACGCCTGCGCGCCGCGGCGGGCGATGAAAGT
>JACZRQ010000085.1 GCA_022574655.1 Chloroflexota bacterium | reverse complement strand
CGTGATAGTCCATCGAGAGGCCGAACAGGATGGCGAACAGGAATAGCGGAAGCCAGGACTGGATGACCGGTGACTCCCGGAAGCCAAACAGTTCGTTGCCGATGCCCTCCTGGAAGACGAGCACCAGGATTCCGTAAGCGGCCCCGACCGACAACAGGTTCATGACCACCGCCTTCAGCGGCACCACGATCGAGCGGAAGACCAGCAGCAGCAACAGGAAGCTCAAGCCCAACACGAAGATGAACACGAAGGGCAGGAACTCCTTCTGCCTCGCGACATCATCGACGTTCTCCGCCGTCGCTCCGCCGACGAAGATATCGGCTGTCTGATCGTCAAAGGCAGCCGGGATGTAGTCGTCTCGCAGGCGCTTGAGCGCATCCTTGGAATCTGTGCCCGAGAAGTCACCGGGCGACGCCACCGTCAGCAACGCTAGGTCGCCGCTCTCGTTCGTCTCCAACTCCGACGTTCCGAAAAACTCGTCTTCGTCGAGCAAACCGGTCAGGTCTGCGATACCGCTCTGGACCGCCGCGGCGTTCACGTCGGGGGCGTCGATGACCACTAAAGCGGTCAGCACGCCATCCGAGAACTCATCGTTCGCCACGTCAAAGGCGTGGCGTGCACCGCTCCCCTCGGGCAGACTGCTGATGCCGACGGTGCCGAGGTTCAAGTTGAGGACCGGTACGGCAAGCGCTATGAGCAAGCCACTGGTTAAAAGAACGCTGATCACAGGCCGAGCCGTCACAACCTTCGAGATCCAGCCCCAGAATCCGCCGCTGCTCTCCGCCTCGCCCCTGCGCCCGATGAACGGCAGTGTCAGCCAGTTGATACGATCGCCCAGCAGGCCGAGCACTGCCGGAAGCAGGGTCAACGCCGCCAGCACCGTGGCGGCCACGACCAGGATCGCGCCCACGGCGAAGCTCTGGAACGTCGGATCGGGCATGATCAGCATCCCCGCCAGCGCAATCGCCACCGCCATTCCGGAGAAAAACACCGTTCGGCTCGCCGTAGCCCCGACCGTCGTGATCGCTTCGATCTTCTCAAGACCGCGGGCGCGCTCCTCGCGGAAGCGATGGATGATAAGGAGCGAGTAGTCGATTCCGACCGCCAGGCCGACCAGCGTGATGATGAAAACGATGAAATCCGCCATCTCCATCGCGTTGCTGACAAGCGCGGTGGCGCCCACGGCGACGAAGATCGAGAGGAGCGCGAGGATGATCGGCAGACCGGCGGCCACGGCGGCGCCCAACACGACGAGCAGGATCACCAGCGCAAACGCGATGCCGATGAGCTCGCCCTGCTCCAACGTCTCCGAGATGAGGTCGCTGAATTCGACGCCGACGCTGCCGAAACCAACGGTGGTCACGCGGAAACCTTCCGTCCCGTCGACCTCATGGACGACGTCTATTAGCGGCTCCACAACGTCATCAGCGTCGTCCTCGTCGCCGGTGAGGATGACCATGATCAACACAGTGTGGCCGTCCGCGGAGACCAGTCCCTCCGCACCACCGCGATAGCTCGTCACTGACTCGACATCGTCGAGGCCGACCAGGTCACTCACGAGCGAGTCAACGAATCCCGAGAATGCCGCCTCATCAGCGGTCGCCGTCGGTGATTCGACAATTACGAACTCTTCCGGCGACGTCTCCGGGCGAAGGCGCTCGTCGATGAGGTCCGTCGCCTTCGAGGCCTCGGTACCGGCAGTGGAGGTATTGGAAGACAGGTCCATCGTGGTCGAGGCACCGAATGCCGCGACGAGCAGGACAGCCCACAATCCGAGTGTGATCCAGGGATGTCGCGCGGCGGCGCGTGTAATCTTGCCGGTAAATCCGATTCGGTGATCCATGTAATCTCCCGCGGTGGTTACGTACGTAGAATTCCGTACAAACGTTTGAGTTACGTAACGAGGTGATCGCCTCGGGAATACTACAATGTTCGACTGCCGGAAGCGACACCAACCGATCACCTTAGCCCACTTGGCGAAGGAGCTCCCGACTCTCGCTACGAAAAGCCGACTTCGGTCAGCCTAAAGCAGAAGCGCGACCGCCGGTCTATTTCTGCAGCACGCTGCGGGCGACTTCGGCGTCGTTGCAGGCGTAGGAGCCTTTGGTCATGACGACGGTCTTTTCGTGGCCTTTGCCGGCGAGAAGGACGGTGTCGCCATCACGAGCGATGTGTAGGGCGCGAGCGATGGCCTCGCGGCGGTCGGGGATGATCTCGAAGCCGTCACCCTCGCGCTTGCCGTTAGAGCGGATGGCCTCGGCGATCTCGGCGATTATCGTGTCGCGGTCCTCGGTGTAGGGGTTGTCGTCGGTGACGATCGTGAAGTCGGCGAGTTCGGCGGCGACGTTGCCCATACCGGCACGACGCTCGCGCTCTCGCTCGCCGATGCAACCGAAAACGGCGATCACGCGACCGCTTGCTCGCTCGCGGAGCAGCTTGAGGACGCGGCGCAGCGAGTCGCGCGAGTGCGCGAAGTCGACGACGACGGTGAACGGCTGACCTTCGTCGATGAGCTGCATGCGGCCGGGCGCGCCGGGCCAGGACTCGAGGCCCCGTACAATCGTCTCCGGGTCGAGTCCCGCGGCGCTACCGATGGCGGTTGTGGCGAGGGCGTTATAGACGTTGAACGAACCAGGCGAGGGCAGCTTCACCCGAAATTCCGCCCGGTCACTTCGCACAGTGAAGACGCTAGCCCAGCCTTCGTAAGCGATGTCGATGGCCCGCACGTCGGCTTCGGCTTCGATGCCGTAGGTGACGATGTGAGCGGACGTGCGGTCGCGGAAGAGGGCGTACGAGGGGTCGTCGCGATTGAGGACCGCTACTTTCTGCACACCCTTGTTCGTAGCGTGGTCCAGCATCTCGAACAGGCGACCCTTCGCGGAGACGTACTCTTCGACCGAGCCGTGAAAGTCGAGGTGGTCCGCGCCGACGTTGGTGACGACGGCGATGTCAGGCTCGATGTTATCAAGCCGGTTGAGCGCGAGGCCGTGGGAGGTCGCCTCGATCACGGCCCATCGGCAACCGCGATCGACCATGGTAGCGAGCATCGCTTGCACGTCGGGCGACTCCGGTGTAGTGAAGCGCCCGGACTCGCCGATGACCTCGGCACCTATCCTGCACTCTGCTGTGCTGATGAGGCCGGAACGTTCGCCAGCGGTCTCGAAGACGTGGGTGACGAGATGGGAGAGGCTGGTCTTGCCGTCGGTGCCGGTGACGCCGATGACGTTGAGCTTGCGAGCGGGGAAGCCGTTGAGCGCCGCTGAGATGGTCGCCAGCGCAGCGCGAGCGTCCGGCACGACCAGTAGAGCGGTGGCGTCTGACTCGGCGAGAGAACGCCACTTCGCTTCGTGATCGGCCTGGACGCAGAGGACGCCGGCGCCAGCGGCGATCGCGGCGTCGAGGAAGTCGTGGCCGTCGACGTGAAAGCCGGGTATGGCGACGAATAGCGAGCCGGTCGACACCGAGCGGGAGTCGTAAGACACCGCGTCGAACTCGGCGGCCGCATCGCCGAGGATCCGGGAACCAGGTAGGTGTTGTTCGAGATCAGAGATTCGCATACGTCAGAAGCAACAACGCCAGCGGTTCGGGCGTGGTTGCACCAAGAGGGGCCCAGTAGGCCTGTAGGCCGAGTTCTGTATCCTTCCGAGGAAGGACGGTGACCATCTATCTAGGACCCCGATTACTCGAGGCCTCAAGCAGCCAACCCGAGGGATTGGGACGGGCACCCTTAGCACCCTCCTATTTGGCCTTGCTCCACGCGGGGTTTGGACGGCCTCAGACTCACGCCTGAGCCGGTGGGCTCTTACCCCACCATTTCACCCTTACCCTTCAAGAAGGGCGGTATGTTTCTGTGCCACTTTCCGTCGGGTCGCCCCGCCTGGGCGTTACCCAGCGCGCTGCCCGAAGGAGCTCGGACCTTCCTCTGCCCCCGCAAGCGGATGCAGCGGTCACCCGGCCTACTGGACTCCTTAAGAATTGTACTGCACCGGGAGGGGGCCCTCACCCCTACCCTCTCCCAGAATGGGAGAGGGAGAGAAGGCAGAGTAGATGCCTTTGCTACAGGAAAGCGAGTTCTGGGAACGCTCGTTTCGGGTGATTACCTCACCCCAGATCCTTCGCGCCGGGAGGGGTTCGGTGAGACCGCGGCGTTGTGCCGTGGAGCACCCGCGTGGAAGGATGAAGTCCTGCCTACCGGCAGGCAGGTTTCCGCTACGACGGCGGCCCTCACCCCGACCGTCTCCCAAGGCGCGAGAGGGAGGGGCAGGGCTAGTCGGGTGCCCGGTCGAGGGCCTCGTTCGCGAGGGCGTCGGCGCGGGCGTTTTTGGCACGTGGAATCGATATCACCGAAAAGGAGTCGAAGCGGCCGCGAAGGTCCACGAGCCGGTTGAAGAACGGCTTCAGGCGTTCGTTACGGACCCGGTACCGATGCTCGAGCTGGCGGACGATTAGTTCGGAGTCCATGCGCAGCTCGACGTTCTTGGCGCCAAGAGCGAGCGCAGCTTCGACGCCGGCGATCGCCGCCTGGTACTCCGCCTCGTTGTTGGTGCCGCGGCCGATGCGCTCGGAGACGGTTCGGGCTTCCTCGCCATCCGGGCCGTAGACGACCGCACCGATGGATGCGGGTCCGGGATTACCCCTGGAAGCCCCGTCAGAGTAGACGATCCATTGCGGCTCCGACGATGGCAGTTTCTAGCTCCCGCCGATTAGTTCCAGGCCGTCATCGCGGACCATGATCTTTTCGAGTACGTCACGAAGGAGGTCCTGTTTTTCTTCGAAGGCGAAGTCGTCCCACCGTTCGCGCAGCGATTTCAGTTTCTTCTGACGCTCCCGACGAGTCTCTTTTTCGCTCGCCTCCTGCTCGGAGCGGCGAACGGCTTCGACGAGCTTTTGTTCGATCCGAAGCTGTTCCGCACCGAGCGAAACACAGAGCGACCTCAACTTTTCATGGTCGATAGTTCCCGAGGCCGCTTCGTCCAGATGCTTTTCCAACCGCTTGTCGAGGCGCTTGCCTTTGTCTTTCAACCGACGAATCTGACCTTCGATTTCGGCTGCAATTTCGTCAGGGTCCTTTTCTTGCCAGCCTTTGATCGATCGCGGCTTGCTGAGAGCTTCGTGAACGTCTTTCTCGAGATCCTCGGCACGGCGAGTGTGGTAATCACATAGACTTCGGTTGGTTCTTGATTCGCACTGGTAGTAGCGGTAGTGCGCGACGCGGAGAGAGTTGTCGCTGCGCCGGGTCCACCTCTGCTTTCTCGAAACTCCGATCATCTTGTTGCCGCAGTGCCCGCAGAAGGCGATCCCCGACAGCAGGAACGGGGACACGGCCCTCTTGCCGGTGGTCGTTCGGCGCTGGTCCAGCCTCTCCTGGACCCTCTGGAAGTCGTCGGGAGAGATGAGCGGAGCGTGACTCGCGGGAACGCGAACGCCAAAACGAGAGTAAGTGCCAATGTAGGCACGGTTACGGAGGATGTCGCGAACAGTGACCATGCTCCAGAGGCCGCCACGCCGGGTGCGAAGATCCTCATCGTTCAACCGCCGCGCGATTCGCCTGATGCCCAAGCCATCCTTCAAGTAGATGCGGAAGATGTAGCGAACGATCGCTCCTTCTTCCGGCACGATCACGAGGCGGCGGTTCGGGCCCACTTTATAGCCGAATGGGGGACGTCCAAGGACAGCGCCAGTGACTGCGCGCTTACGCATGCCAGCCTTGACTTTGTCGCCGACGCCGCCATTAGTGCGGTAGTCTGACCACTTCTCGAGCAGGGAGGCGGAGACATCGCTTCCGTCCTCGATGCTCACGGTTTGAACGCCAAGGCTGGCCAGTTGGAAGTATCGTCTTGCGGCGTCCGTCGGTGCGCCGCCGAGACTGCCGGCGTTCGGAATCGCTACCAAGAGGAAGCCCTGACTCGCCTGTTGCTTTACGAAGTCGATCATCTGCCGAAAGCCGGTGAGATCGCCGCTACCGCGCGCGTCGAGAAAGGTGGCGGCGGCTTCGTAGCCGTTGCCACGACAGAAGTCGAGGAATGCCTCACTTTGCGCAGAGAGCGAGTCTGCTTCGGTTTCGCGAAAGTATCCTATCGCCCTCAAACTAGACCACGACCAGCATCCGTTCGCAGCTGACGCACTGGACCAGTTCGTTCGCTGCGCGCGCTTTCTTCACTAACGATGTAGGAAGGGTGATTCGACAGCCTCCACACATACTGCGTTCCAAGGTGGCGATGGCCATGCCTGCACGCTGCTCACGAAGCGTCTGATAGAGAGACAAAGCTCCTCGATCAAGGCCGGCTGACTTCGATTCCCGTTCAGCTACCAAGCGTTCAATCTTCGGCTCCACCTCGGCCTTCTCAGCCTTCAGTTTCCGCTGGTCTTCCTCCCAGACCCGGTTCATGGTGGCCAAGAATGCCTCGACGTGCGCGAGATCGGCCTCGGCTCCGTCGACCTCATCCAGCGTGGCGAGAAGATCATCGTCAATCCGACCGATCTGGTCCTTAAACATCTTGAGCTCGGCCTGATAGTCGGACAGCTCTTTCGGGTTGGCGATCGTGCCGCTGTAGAGCTTTTCCTCGACAGCGGACGCCTTAGCGCCTATGTCCTCCTCAGACGCTTCGAACTCAGACTGGAGCACCTTGAGTTCGCTAAGTTGCTCTCTTTTCTCGTCCACGACAGCGCGGGCGCTTATAAGATTCTCTGTCTCGCCCAGTCCTTCTTCGATTTCGGCGAGGCGGCTGGTAGCCGAATCCAATGCCAGGTCGATTTCCTGTAGCGCAAAGAGTTCAACAGCCGTGGTCATAGTTTGAGAGCGTTTCATGAGACGCAGTCCGCACGGGGCGCATGGACAACGTCTGCAGCGGGATTATAGACTTAGAGTAGCGGGTTTGCAACAGTAAAAGCGACCTCTCCAGCAAGACGACCCGTCTGGAACACGCCGTCCTGCACCGAAAGCGACACCATGCGCCTCAACGTTATCTCGGAACTGCGTCAGGCCATCGGCGCGACGACGCGTTACGACCTCGACGAACCTCGACTGCACCTCGATCAGGATGAGTTCGCTTCGGTCCGCGGTTCGCTGACGCTCCTGCGCACGGACCGTGGCCTTTTGGCGACCGTGACCGGACAAGCGGAGGTGAGCGTGTCCTGCTCACGTTGCCTCATAAACGCTAAGAACCAGGTGAAGATCGCCTTCGAGGAGGAGTACGTGCCGTTCACGGATCCGAGAACGGAAGCGCGCGTCCAGGTTGAGACTTCGGAAGATTTTCTCCGCATCGAC
This sequence comes from Chloroflexota bacterium, assembly GCA_022574655.1. Classification (GTDB taxonomy): domain Bacteria; phylum Chloroflexota; class Dehalococcoidia; order SM23-28-2; family RBG-16-64-32; genus JACZRQ01. The sequence continues at coordinate 4,674 of JACZRQ010000085.1, read as the reverse complement.
GAGGAGTACAGGCTAGACCTTAGCGAGGGTCTGAGGCAGTATATTCTTACGTCGGGACCGTCTAAACCTCTGTGCAGAACCGATTGCGCAGGCTTGTGTCCCGAATGCGGAGCCGACTTGAACGTTAAGAGCTGCGACTGCGCCAAGCCAACTGATTCGCGCTGGGCGGCCCTTTCGTCGTTCGAGTCTGGAAACGAAGGGAGCTAACGATGCCTCCGCTGCCGAAGAAGAAAATGTCAAGATCTCGAAGGCTGCGCCGACGGTCGCACCTGTCGGTAACGATGCCGGCGCTGATGGCCTGTCCGCAGTGCCGGAGCCCGAGACAACCCCACCACGCATGCCCGGTGTGCGGAACCTATCGCGGACGAGACGTGATAGCCCAGGACACCCACGCCCCCGAGACACCCGGTAGCACTTAGACCCGATAGCGGGCTACTCCCCGTGCTATACTGCCGCTGGTCATGAGAAGAGGTGTCGCGCTAGCCCTACTACCCCTTAGCATCATGCTGGCCGCAGCGGCTGCGGTGACGTACTTCATTTGGTGGGATGCGACGCATTGCACGTTCTGCCGGGCGCGCCTCGACGAGTTCGGGCGCTGTCCGGACCCAGAGTGCAAACTGGGCCGGCTCACTCAAGAGCAGGGGCAGGCATAACGACCCAGAGATGACCACGAAACAAGACCTGATCGAGGACATAGGCGACGCGATCCGTCTACTGGAACCCGACGATACGCTGGCCTACATCTTCCCCGGCCAGGGCAGCCAGCACGTCGGCATGGCGAAAGACGTAGCGAAATCGTCGACGAGCGCAAAGCGCATTTTCGATGCCGCCGACGAGATCCTGAGATTCGATCTCGCGGCCCTTTGTTTTGAAGGGCCTGAGGGCGAGCTCAGACTCACGTCCAATGCACAACCGGCCATCCTTACCGCTTCGCTGGCGATCCTGGCGGCGGCGCTGGAGGCACGGACGTTACCTGGACGCCCGGCGTTCATGGCAGGCCACTCGCTCGGGCAGTACACGGCGCTCGTTGCGTCCGGCTCACTCCGATTCGAAGACGCGCTCCGGTTGGTTCGAGAAAGAGGACTGCTCATGGAGCGTGCTGGGCGCGAAAGACCCGGCACGATGGCAGCGATTGTCGGCCTCGATGAAGCGACGGTCGCCGGCATCTGTGATGAAAGCGGCGCTGAGCCCTGTAACTACAACCTGGAGTCACAGATGGTAGTAGGCGGCGAACCGGCTGCGGTAGAACGTGCACGGGAGCTGGCCAAGGAGAGAGGCGGTAAGGGGCTTCCGATCAAGGTATCGGGAGCGTTCCACACCTCGCTGATGCGACCGGCGGCTGAAGGGCTAAGAGCGGTCCTTGCCGGAACCGCCGTCGCGGAGCCGATCAGTCCAGTGATCAGCAACGTGACTGGCGAGCCGGTTGGCAGCGGCGACGAAACGTTGAGCGATCTGGCAGATCAGATCATCAGCCCGGTGCGCTGGCGCCAATCGATCGACCTAATGCTGTCGCGTGGCACGAAGACGTTCATCGAGATCGGTCCGGGACAGGTGCTTACAACAATGCTGAAGAGGCATCCGGCAGAGTTTGAGACGATGACGTTGAACGGCGTCGGAGCTATCGCACGGCCGGCCAATGTTTGATCTTTCAGGCAAGGTCGCGCTCGTTACCGGCAGCTCACGTGGGATAGGCCGCAGCATCGCGATCCACCTGGCGGAACATGGAGCGGACATTGCGATTAACTTCAGCCGCAGCAAGGACGAGGCCGAGCAGGTCAAGGCGGAGATCGAGAAACTGGGTGCGAAAGCGATGACGGTCCAGGCGGATATCACCGTCCCCGATGATGCGCAGCGCATGGTAAAAGAGACCGTCGATGGGCTTGGCCGTGTGGACATCCTAGTCAACAACGCCGGTTTCAACCGCGACACACTGCTGCTCAGGATGTCGATTGAAGACTGGGATGAGGTGATGGACCTGAACCTACGGGCGGTGTTCCTGTGCACGAAGGCCGTGCTTCGGCCGATGATGCGAGGGCGCTGGGGACGAATCATAAACATCGGTAGCGTTTCGGGTCTCGCCGGTAACGTTGGCCAGGCAAACTATGCGGCAGCAAAGTCGGGCCTTATCGGGTTCACGCGGGCAGTCGCCCGCGAGATGGGCTCACGCGACATCACGTCGAACCTTGTGGCTCCAGGCCTTGTGATCACCGAACTAACGAAGGATGTCCGTCAGGAAGTGATCGACGTTGTGAACCAGCGGCTGATAATTAAGCGCATGGGGAAGCCTGAGGACATCGCTGCGTGCGTCGTGTATTTAGCCTCAAACGAGGGTGGCTATACGACGGGGCAGGTGCTATCCGTAGACGGCGGGTTGGGTCTGTAGCATGGCCGGCAAGAGGCACCGCGGCCGTGAAGTGGCCCTTCAGGCTCTCTTCGAAAGAGATGCCGTGGGACACGCTTTGGACTCGACGATCGACCGGTTGGCTGAATCGCTGGAAGTCGGGGCGGCCGCGAAAGAGTTCGCGGAGGAGCTCGTAGCCGGGGTGAAGGAAAACCGCGAGCGGATCGACGCGACGATCGAAGAGACGGCGCCGGCGTGGCCGTTGGACCAGATAGCTGCGATCGACCGCAACATTCTGAGGCTTGCGATCTACGAAATCCTCATTGATAATAAGGTGCCAATGCGCGCCGCTATAAACGAAGCGATAGAACTCGCCAAGGAATTCGGCGGTGAGAACTCCCCAAAATTTATCAACGGCGTACTTGGATCCGTCAGCCTGTTGGCTGCGCGCTCACCATAGGAGGTAATCATTGGCAACTGTATTTGAACAAATCCGAACGATCATAGCCGAGCAACTCGGTGTTGACGAAGACGAGATCAAGCAGGAGACATCGTTCGTAGAGGACCTGAACGCAGATTCTCTCGACCTGGTAGAGCTGATCATGTCGCTCGAAGAGGAGTTCAGCAAAACTGGCAAGACTATCGAGATCTCCGACGAGGACGCCGAGAAGATCCTGACGGTTGGCGATGCGGTGTCCTATATCACCGACCAGGGAATTACCGGCGACGAGGCGTAACTCCGCCAGCCCTTAGCTTTAGCCAGGAGATCACCGACGGCCCTCCGCGCGGTGCGGAGGGCTTCGCTATCTTATAATTCAACCCGTAATGGGTTTTCTCGGCGTCGGTGTCCTCGAGTTGTTCCTGATCATCGCTATTGCAGTGGTCGTCCTCGGCCCGGAGCGAATCCCAGAGTTCGCCGTGCAAGTAGCCCGTGCAGTTCGATTCCTACGCAACTTCGCGACGGACTCGACTAAGGAGTTGCGCTCCGAGTTCGAAGAACTCATGAGCGACTACGACGATCTGCGCGACGAGCTGCGCGGCCTGAAGAACGTCATGGACAAGGCTACGTCTTCGGTGAGCAAGGACATCGAGGGCGCCCAACGAGATATTCGAGCCGCGACGACGGCGGTCGACAAGGCGCTGGCCGAGGCCAAGCCGATCATCGAGCCGGGAGGCGACATCCCGCCCGCTTTTAGCGGCGATGAGACAGCGGACGATCAGAAGCCAGCCGATCTCGACGGCGATCAATGAGCCAGGCGCCAACGAAGACGCCACAAGATAGCCCGGACGAAGACGTTCACGACCGGGCGCTCACGCTCATGGAGCACCTCAGGGAGCTCCGGTTCCGAGTGTTCATGTCGGCGATCGGGGTGGTGATTGGCCTGGCGATCTCCGCGTGGTTCGGCCAAGAGATAATCGACTACCTGAAGCGTCCCGCGGAGGCCAAGAGCGAGGACTTTCAGCTCCAGTTCATCGAGCCGTTCGAGCTGTTCGTCACCTACTTTCGTGTGTCTCTGCTCGGCGGCCTGATTCTTGGCATGCCGATGATCCTGTACCAGGGGCTGCGTTTCATTTCGCCAGCGCTGCGCGGCGGCGAACGGACGTGGCTCTACATGACGGTTATCGGCGCTACGGGGCTGTTTCTCGGCGGCGTGGCGTTCGCGTACTACATAGCGTTGCCTCCGGCGTTAGACTTTCTTCTCAACTTTGGTGGCGACCTTGCGGAGCCGAATATCAGGGTTGAGAGCTATATCGATTTCGTGACACGTCTGCTGTTTTGGACCGGGGTGACGTTCCAGACGCCAATCATCATCATGTACCTCGCTCGAGTTCGTATCGTGAGCGCCGGGCAGCTAATCCGGTGGTGGCGGATAGCCATCGTCATGGCGTTCGTAATAGCCGCGTTCGTGACTCCAACGTGGGACCCGGTCACACAATCACTGGTTGCGGGACCGATCATCGTCCTCTACTTCCTCGGGATCATCCTCGCGTGGATAGTCCGGCCGCGACGACGTGAGTAGAAGCCGACCGGATTGACCAGGAAATCCCGAGCGCGCTATTATCCTCGACAGTGAGTGCACTCGATCAGCTGTATACGCGCATTGCTACTTGTCCAGACTGCGACTTGTGCAACACTCGCACTCACGCTGTTCCGGGAGAAGGTCCAACCGACGCGGAGGTGATGCTGGTGGGTGAGGGGCCCGGATTCTACGAGGACCAGCAGGGGCGCCCGTTCGTTGGTCCGTCGGGGCGGCTTCTCGACCAACTTCTGGGATTGGCGGGTATGCAGCGAGATCAGGTCTACATTACGAATGTGGTGAAATGCCGGCCGC
>JACZRQ010000084.1 GCA_022574655.1 Chloroflexota bacterium | reverse complement strand
CAACCCCCCGGTGCACGGACATCAGGCGGATTCCCTCGGCAATGGCCGCGGAAACCACCCGCGACACGCCGTGGGCGGCTTCAGCCGTCGAAAGGCCCAGGGGTTCAGCCACATGCTCTTCCAGGGCGCGTTCCGAAAGCTGACGGTCAAGCTTGGCCTGTCCCCCCAGGAAATTGTTGGAATCCAGATAACCCAGGAGCAGGCTGGCGTCGGTCACCGTGGGGAGGGTTCCGCCCTTGCCGTAACACGCGGGACCGGGATCGGCGCCGGCGCTTTCGGGGCCGACGTGGAGTATGCCGCCGGGGCCCACCGAGGCGATGCTGCCGCCTCCGGCGCCCATGGTGTGGATGTCGATCATGGGAACGGCTATCTTCCAGCCGGCCTCGAACTTTTCCGTGGTCAGGTGGGGAACGCCATTTTGGATCAACGATATGTCGGTGCTGGTGCCGCCCATGTCAAAGGCGATGATGTTGGGCTGGTCCAGCAACCGGCCGTAGGCGGCGGCGCCGTTTACCCCGCCTGCCGGACCCGACAGGATGGCGCGCACGGCCATCCGGCTGGAGTCCTCGATGGGGGCCACGCCGCCGTTGGACTGCATGACCAGCACGTCCTTGGCTTCTTGATAGGACGATAGCCGCTCTTTCAGGTTGGCCAGATATTTCCCGAACACGGGGCCCACGTACGAGTTGACCACGGTGGTGCTCAACCGGTCGAACTCTTTTATCTGGGGGATCACCTGGCTGGATATGGAGGTGTACATGCCGGGGAAGCGCTTCTCGATCTTCTCGGAAACGCGCATCTCGTGGTCCGGGTTCAGATACGAGAAAAGAAAGCAGACGGCCAGGGCCTCCACTCCCTCCGCCGCCAGTTGGTCCAACGCCCGGTCCAGGGCTTCTTCGTCCAGCGGGGTCTCATAGGCCGTCGGGATATACAGCGCGTAAGGCCCGAAGAACTTCGCGTCGATCAGGGCCTGCTTCATCGCCAGCACGTCGGCGACGATGTTGGCACCCGTAATCGTCACGTCGTCCCAGTCCTTCACCAGGGTCACCGTGTTCCGTTGCGGGAAGTTGGTGTACCCGTAGATGGTGTACGTCGCCGTGGTGATACCGAATCCGTTGAGCAGCATCAGCTCCTGCTCCTCCGCGATCTTCCGCGTGGAGAGGCGCGCCTGCGTTGTGTCAAGGGCCTCGCCCTCGTTCCGCGAAGCGTTCAGCTTGCGAATTGAGATGGTGTAGTCCTTGTGGATGAAAGGCAGCGGGATCCCCACTGTCTCATAGTTCACCGCGTCGTTCTCGCCGACGGTCACACCATCCATCGAGACCTGCGCACGTCGCATGTCACCCACGTTCTCCGACTCAAGAACGGTCTTTCCGAGGCCGTTGGTGAGGGCTAAAACGAGGCCGCGTTCGATCACGTCCCGATACACGCGAAGCCGGTTCTGCGCCACATCAATTATGGCACGGTCCAGCACGAGCCACTCATCCTTCTGAAGCGTGGCGTTGGTGCGAAGGCAGTTGACGTTCATCCCCGAGGCGAGAAGCCTCTGGGCGACCGTCATGCTACCGTTCGCGATCATGTTCTGGATGAACTGCATGTCCATTTTCTGGTCCTCCTATTTTCGTTTATCCAGGTTAACGGTTAGAAGAAGCGCACGATGACCCGGCGATTCACTAGGGGCGTCGCGGTGGAAGCGTTCGCATCCACTGCATTCCGCGCAATACCGACCGGGTTGGTTCCAGCGCTTGTCAGCTTCTGGACCTCGCCACCGCCGGCAGCTTCTACCGAGTCACTAATGGCAACTGTCTCGCCCTGCTTGAGGATGAGGAGCGCCTGTTGTCCGGATCCGTAGACGCGATAGAGCACGTTGTCGCCCGTCGCGTAATCGTCGGCGATATCCTCGCCAATCAGGTGGTTCTCGATCGCCACGGCATTCTCGACGTTTGCCTTGGCGGTCGCCTGCTTCTGGATGTTCCCCGTGGAGAGCTCTTCGACGAGCATTCCCGGAGTGATCGCAGCATCGGCCTTCGCCTCGTACTGAATCCCATCCCCTACATTCATGATCGTGTTGAACGCCATTTGTCGTTCCTCCTTATTTGTTTACGATCGTTTCGGGTTAGTCTTTTTTCCATGACATGCGGGGCATGTCCGGAACGTCCGAGTCGTCCACGTTATCCACGACGGCAACCGCTTGCGCGCTGTAGTCGTTCGCTTCCTTCAGGGAGCCGGCGAGCTTGAGATACTTTCCAAGCTCCTCGATGCTCTTGTCCTTGAGGTCGTTGGCGGTAAACGGCGAATCCTTGATCTCGAGCAGGTCTTTGACCATGTTCGACTGGATCTCGCTGTCGCGGGCCACCGCTCGCGTCAGCGTTCCCTTGAGTGCGGGATCACCGCAGGACTCAATGAGTTCGTTGAGCGTCATCGGCTTCGTGTTGGTGGCTGGCGCGGGATCCGGTGTGGGATCTGCGACTGCCGGCGTTCCGGCCGCGGGGGTGACTTTGCCCTTATCCGCTCCGTCCGTCGTTCCGTCGCCGTCGTCGCCATCCGCATCCGCGGCCGGCTTGTTGACGGTAACGCCTCCGAAGTCCTCGTCGCTCATCGCGACTAAGCCCTCGCGGTCTTCCTCGGCCCAGTCGCTTGCTTCGTTAGCGATCAGGGCGTTGATGAGTACTGTCCTATCCATGGACTCACCCTCCTTGTTGGTGGCTTTGCCCTGTTTGTTCTGAGCTCCGCCGATTGCATTGTCGCTCTCATTGGTTATGGGAACGAATTCGGTTTGCCTACGAACGGCAACTGGGTCGCCGCTGAAGGTCACGTTGCTTTCCGTCTCGGTGTAGGCTTGCTGGAACACCTGCATGCCGTCGGCCGAGTCAATATCGTAGATGAAGAATTCGTCGAACACGTCGATCACGAACGCCGTGGCCCCGCGTTCGTCCTTCACCTTGGTATTGATGAGCATCCAGAGATCGCTGTGGCTGATATGTGCGTTCGCGCTCATCCGGCGCATGCGTTCGAGTATCGTCATTTCGTCGTCCTCTCCCTCTTGGTTCGTGCCGTCTTGCTTATTGACCCGGGGCATCCCGGCGCCATCCTTCCAATTCATCGCGCCAACGCCACCCGGTAGCAGCGCCAAGTGGTCGGGCCTGTAATTGAAAACGCTGGACTTGTACCAGTTGCCATCGAAGGTGCCGGCCTTGCCGTCGTAGTCGGGGAAGAGCCCGGTGGAGATCTCGATCGGGTCGCCGTTCTCGATCATCTCGGCGAGCTCGTTCGATATCGCCCGGCACTTCTCCTTGTCGACCCACGCCTCCCCCTTCAGCTTGCCGTCCTCGATCATGCAGTTGAACGTACGCCCAACGGACCGCTCCTCAATCATCGTGGGGTCGTTGGCGCTTACGTTCTCGCCGTCCTTGGTCGGATGGAATACGGGCAGAGGGATGCCGTTCCACGCTTCGGGGTATTTGTCGACCTCCGCCTGCGGATAAAAGAGGTCGTTCATTATCACGTTGCCCTTCAGCGCGATGAACGGAATGACCCAGTGCTCCTTGCCTTCGAATGTGTCCGTCCGCACGAGGGCAGACATATTCGCCTCGATGTGTACCATGTTCGTTATCATTGTGTTCTCCGTTGATCCCGGCCGCCAGAGCCCATCGTCCTGGCTATTGTCAGCGAGGCCCGAGCAGACAGCGAACCGCTGGTCTCTGTCGGCGAAGTCCTTGACCGCCTGTGGGTCAGACATGCAGCGGTCGATGTAGTCGGTCTTCGTTTCCCCTTCTCTACGCTCTGGCAGTGGCATGATTAACGGACTCCTCCTTTCGGGATAGCTCTTCCTCTAGTTCTTTAATCCTGTTCAGGGCACCATTGTATTTAAAGATGAACACCTCTAAATTGTGTTGATCGGTTCGAGAATCGCTGCTAGCGTATGGCTTAGAGAATCTAAGTATTTCGCCGCATTTTCCGCACTTGGCACCAACGATAACAATCTCATCTACTCCTTTCCCGTTCGGAACCTTGCGATGCTCTCGATACATATTCTTGTGTTCGCAGGCCATGTCAGGCATCCCCCCTGGATTTCCAGTTGATCCCGTTGTAGTTCTCGCAATACTCAGGAGAAGGCGGTGAGCTTCGGTGATCGGCGCGCTGGCGTGCGATATCGTTGCAGTCGCCGGGGTGCCCCTTGTCTCTGGAGCGGTCGACGGTCTGTATTTGCTGCGTTGCCATGTCAGGTCTCCGTTTCTGCCGGCTGTAAATGATCTATGCCCGTGCCTGTGATTTTGGCGATGGCCGCAGCTACGAATCTCCGATGGCATGTTTCTGCGTCCGCCTCATAGCACATGCAGCATATTTTCTGTTCGCTCGCGATACGTGCGGCTGCAACTACGTTCGCCTTTTTCGTAGACAGGAAGGCATTGTATGCGTCCCAGTCGTAGAATTTGGTTTCCCTGAAGACCTTCATGATTTCCTTCGGGGTTCCCAGATCCCGATCATGCACATAGCCGATTCCCTGCTGGGCTAGCGCTTCGGATAGCGCTGTTTTTGAAAAACCTTTCTTACGGCTCTGTGCACGGATGCGGCAATCAATCAGTACCTCCACGCTGGCGGAGCGCAGGCACTCGACGAACATACCAAGCGTGACGCCTTCGTATCCTATCGTGCAGATTTCATTATCCATTGTCAGGCCTCCTCCATGTATGTATCGACGAATCGAACAGAACGGCCCCAGAGACCCTTCAGTCGTCCTGGAGTGGCATTATGCGTGCTGTGTGCTCCGGAGGCCGTGAGGGTCGTCATGGGGTCGTTGCCTGATCTTAAAGTGTTGTTTTCGACGGGAGAACCGTCCGGCGCCGGCGGGATGGGAGGGTTAATCGTACCATCGGCGCGCGCGCGCTCCACCATGGTGATCCTCGCTGGCAACGCCACGCACCGGCACTGGGCGTGCAGGGGAATCAGTCCCTCGATCTCGTCCAGGGTGAATATCTGTCCTTCCAAAGCCTCGCATCGCTCGCAGACCCGCTCATCTCCGGCAGTACGCCACTCCGCCAGTACTCGGACGCCCTCGACGCCAGCTTCGCGGTAGGTATTGATCGTGGCGACGTGATGGGCGCGAATGATCTCTGTACGTGCCAAGATAATCGCGCGGTTTCTCGCGCGCATCTTAAACTTAATCCCCTTCTCGGTTGTGAAGTCCAGCGCCAAGGTGCCGCCTGTCTTGTGGATGCGGTCTTGCAGGATGCGCGCCGTCTCCCGCGGCCCGAGCCCATCGGCCAAGCTCTGCGCAAGCACCTCAGATATCTGCTGCTCCATTTCATCGGTAATGTTTCGGAGGTCGGAGTACACGCGCTGGTATATCTGGGCGACCTTATCCGCGTGGATCGGACGGTTGAAGAGTGCGTCGATCGTGATGTCCGCATCTGCCGGCAGCCGGGACGGTTTGATCCCACGCTTCTGCATCTCGGTCTCCGCCAAGCGGATCCCCTTCTTGTAGGCCGAGTCGATGTAGACGTTGGCGTACCTGACGCTCCCGACGACCGCGCGCTCCTGTCCTGGGAATAGGTCAAGGATCTCAATGCTGTCGTTCTCGCGCAGCCACTCCATGAATGACTCGACCTTTTCTTCGTTCGTACCGAAGGCGAAGGCACGCCGGGGAAGGTCCTGTTGCAGTGTCAGTAGCTCCGGGGGCGGGGCGAGCCCCAAAACGTCCTGCTCGACGATCGCGCGGAACGCCCGGGTGGAGCGGGAGAAGGGACTCGAACCGTCGACCTCTGCTTGTAAAGCAGCTGCTCCACCGACTCTGCGATCAGGGGATTACATCATCGACTTGACCTAGAAGGTCTAGGCGCTTACGCTTTTATGCAGGCTGAGGCCGGACCCCAGGAGGCTTGAAGGGAGGCAGTATATGTTTTCATGGCTGACTCACAAGAAATGGATGCTCTTGGTAGTCGGAACGATCCTATCATTATTGTTGGTGGCGGCGTGCGGTGACGACGATGACGAAGGCGAAGCAGACATAGAAGTAGGACCGCTAAAGATCGGCGTGCTCGTCGCCTCCACCGGCGGCTTGTCTGACTTCGGGCCAAACCTGCTCCTTGCGGCAGAGCTGGCGGCGAAGGAGATCAATGAAGCAGGCGGCGTCTTGGGAGAACCGATCGAGATCGTGCCAGGTGATACGGGCACTGATCCCGGACAGGGCGTGACCGAAGCCACCCGATTAATCGAAGCTGAGGGAGTGCATGCTATTGTGGGAGCGCTCTCCAGCGGGGTAACGCTGCCAATTGTGGAGTCTGTGACCGGGCCGGGGAGTATCCTACAGATATCCCCCGCGTCTACGTCGGTCGCCCTGATTGAGGTTGCCGACAACGACTTTTTCTTCCGCACCACCATCTCTGACCTTGCTCAAGGAGGTGTGCTGTCCACTCTTGCGCAGAACGCCGGCTATGACAGCGTCTGCACCATGCACATAAACAACGCGTATGGTGAAGGCCTGTCCGGGCTCTTTGCAACTGACTTTGAGGCCGCGGGCGGTACCGTCCCCGCGCAAGTTCCGCACGAAGCGGAACAGCCGTCCTACGCCTCCGAGCTGGAAACGTGCGTGGCTGATGCCCCGGACGCCATCGCCGCGCTCGCCTACCCGGAGAGCGCCGGCGTATTCCTGCGGGAGGCGGTCGAGCGAGGGGACGTTGATAGCTTCCTGTTTGTGGACGGCACCAAGTCCGGGGACATGTTTGAGCAGCTCGGCTGGCCGGCGGCCTTTGACGGCATGCAGGGCACCGCGCCCGGCTTCCTAGAGGTTACGGCGGGCGCCGACTTCGATGCCGCATTCGCGGCCGAGAACGGCGAGACACCAGCGCTGCCGTTCCTGCGAGAAACGTACGACGCTGTGTACCTCATCGCGCTGGCTGCAGAGGCGGCCGGCTCCGTCAACTCGACAGCTATCCGCAACGAGCTGCGTGACGTCGCGGGCCCTGATGGCGAGATCGTCGCGCCAGGCGTCGAAGGGTTCACCGCCGCTCTTGCGCTTCTCGCAGCGGGCGATGCTATCAACTACGAGGGCGCCGCGGGGCCCGTCGACTTCGACGACGTCGGCGACGTACTTGTAGGCGCCATCGAGACATGGCACGTCGATGTTGCCGCGCAAGAACTCGTCAGCGACGAGTCGTTCAGAGTCGATCTGACCACGGGCGAAGTGACAAAGATCGAGTAACGAACCAGTGCCCTGCCTGACAGGTTGGGCGCCGAAACGAGACTATTGGCAAGGGCCTCCCGGTGGAGAGGCCCTTGCTCTTTATCTTGGCTAAGCTAGTTAGAAGGAGTTTCTGTCTGCTCAGCCGACTCTTGTGCCAGGCCGGAAGTGGCCTTGGTGTGGCGCTCCACCCAGATGGAGACCCGGCGCACCTCCGGCATCAACCCCTGTGGCCGGAGGAGAAGGACGAGGAGAATGAGTACACCCACGACAAATTCGCGGATGAACGGGATACGGGTGGCGATGACGCCGGGCATATCATAGCCCTGCAGCAACAGCGTGATGTTCCAGAAACCCCAGACGACGTAGGCGCCAAGAACGACGCCCTTATTGTTACCGGGGCCGCCTACAATCAACATGGCCCAGATCAGGAACGTGGCGAAGAAGTGGTTGAAGGTGTCCGACGAAAGGGCGCTGAACGCGTAAGCGTAGAGGGCCCCGCCCATGCCCATGATCATCGCTCCCAGCACGAATGACTGCGACTTGAACGAGAAGACGTTCTTGCCGCTGGCAGCCGTGGCCAACTCGTCTTCTCGCAACGCGCGCAGGACGCGACCCCAGGGAGAGCGGATTCCGCGCTCGACAGCGAAGTAGACGATCATGAGTACAACGACGACGATACCGAGCAGCACGAACCTGTAGTCGCCCGGCTCCACGAGGCCGCCAAGCGGCCGGGGAATGCCGGGAAGCCCGCGGGTGCCGTTGACCAGCCATTGCTCCTCGATCGTGATACGGCGCAGCAGCTCGGCGATGCCAATGGTCACGATGGCCAGGTAGTCCTCTCGCAGCCGCATAGCGGGGATCGAAACCAGGAAAGCCAAGATGCCGCAGACGACGGCTGCTGTAGCCATGCCGAAGAGGAATGGCAGCCACTCCTCGCTGTTCAGGAACGGCAGAAAGGCCAGCTTTTCGCCGTAGCCACCGATGTACTCAACGAAATCGCCGCTGGCGGGAGGCTTTGTGATGATGGCGGCCGTATACGCGCCCAACAGGAAGAAGGCCATGACACCGAAGTTGAGAATGCCCGTATATCCCCAGTGGATGTTGAGGCCGAGGGCGAACATGGCGTAGATGGCGACGAATGTGAGGAAGAAGGTATAGAAGTTTAAGACGCGGCTCGCGTCCCAGCCGGAGCGGTCAGCAAGTATGAAGAGCAATCCGGCAGTAACGATGAGAAACGCAGCGGGTGCCAGGAGATCACCCGGCTTGATCCGGCTGCGAACGTCGGCGACGCTGAGCGGCAGCTTCATCGCTGCTGCGCTCCAAACAACCCTCTAGGCCGCACTAGCAAGATCACGATCAATATGACCACGGCCACTGAGAACTTATAGCCGGGGCTGAGGAAGCCGAACGTTACCGCCACCTCCTGGCTGATACCGACGATCATGCCGCCTGCGAAGGCGCCCTGAGGGCTGCCGATGCCGCCTAAAATTGTAGAAGCGAATAGCGGCAACAGAAGCACGAATCCCAGCTCCGGCTTGAGCTGCGACTGGAGCGCAAGCAACACGCCAGCGATGGCGACCAGCGTTCCGCCGATGGCCCAGGTCCACGTGACCACACGCTCGGTGTTGATACCGGACACGAGCGCTAGATCGGCGTTGTCGGACATCGCGCGCATTGCTTTACCCAGCTTGGTCCGGAATAGTATCGCGTAGACCAACGCGGCCAGAATGATCGCGGCTGCAAAGATGAAGAACTGGTCCGTTACCACGCGGATGTCAAAAGGGAGGTCCGTAGTTGGGCGGATGCCCCGCACGTAGAACCGGGGCGAGGGGCCCCAGAACATCAGGATGACGCTCCGCAGGGAGATGGCGACGGCGAGCGACGCGATGGCGAAAATGACGATGCCGCTGCCACGCCGGCGAAGCGGCCGGTAGATTAGCCGGTCCAGCACAACAAGGACTATCGCCATCGCGACGGCGGCGACGGCCATGGAGAGGAGCAGGCCGTACCCGAAGGAGAAACCCATTAGAGGCTCGGCGGCGCCCGGGAGGTCGTTCAGCGACCAGTGCAAGGGCTGGGTATCCGTCCGCTCTCCTACCACCGTACCCGTGAGGAAGAAGAAGGCGAGATAGGCGGAAAGCATCATCGCATCGCCGTGGGCGAAGTGCGCGAACTTCAGAATGCCGTAGATGAGCGTGAGTCCGATAGCGCCAAGCGCGAAGACGCTTCCCGTCACAATACCGATCACCAGAGCTTCGGTCTCCCCGATAAGCGCCCAGACGAAGAGGGCGCCGATCAAGGCCCAAATGACCACAGCAGAAGCTGTATCGCCCAGATTTCGGTAGTAGCTCCGGGCGGCCGCGATCGCGTTGATGAACGGACTCCTACGACTAGGCATCGTTCAAGTCGGACCCTAAGTAGAGCTTGGCTACCTCTTCGTTATCCAGTAGGTCCGCAGCCTTACCCTCCAGCCGGTTCTCACCCATCGCCAGGACGTAGGCCTGCTGGCTCTTGGCAAGCGCCTCGCGGGCGTTCTGCTCCACCAGTAGGATCGCCGTGCCGGTCCGGTTGATCTCGCCTATCTTCTCGAAGAGCGAGTCGACCATCTTCGGCGAGAGGCTGGCGGAGGGCTCGTCGAGGAGAAGCACGTCGGGGTCGAGCATGAGCGCGCGCGCGAGCGCGAGCATCTGCCGTTGCCCCCCGGAGAGCTGGCCCGCGCGGTCGCCCCGTCGAGCGGTGAGGTCAGGAAAGAGGTCGTACGCGCGCTCTAGCCGCTCACGAAGGCCGTCCCGGCGGATGAAGGCACCCATTTCCAGATTTTCGTTGACGCTGAGACTGGGGAACACATTCTCGGTCTGAGGCACGAAGGACATCCCCTTCGTGACGATGCGGTCCGGGGGCTGGTTGGTCACGTCCTCGCCCCGTAGCAGCACCGTTCCCTCACGAACTGGGAGCAGGCCGAATATCGTCTTGAGCAGCGTCGACTTGCCGGCCCCGTTTGGCCCAATCACCGCCACCATCTCTCCTTCCTGAACGCTGAGCGATACGCCGTGGAGGATCTCCACTTCCCCGTAGCCCGCGACGATGCCCGTGGCCTGGAGGACGATGCTCACCGGTACTGCCCACCCAAGTATGCCTCCAGCACCTGCTCGTTTTGCTTGATCTCCTCCGGCGGCCCTTCCGCAATCTGGCGGCCTTCGCTCATGACGATGACCGGGTTGCAGAGCCGGGTGACCAGGTCCATGTCGTGCTCAATGACGAGAAAAGTAATGCCCTGGTCGTGGCAGAGCACCTGGATATTGTCGACGAGCTTCCGCATGAGGACGCGATTGACGCCGGCGCCCGGCTCATCCAGGAGGATTATCCGAGGGCCGCACATGAGCGTGCGGCCCAGCTCCAGCAGTTTCCGCTGCCCTCCGGAGAGACTGGAAGCGTACTCATCACGAAGATGAACGAGGTCGATGAACTTCAGAACATCCATCGCCTGTTCGTAGATGTGGCGCTCCTGTCGAGAAACCCGCGATCCAAAGAACCACGGGTTCCAGATCTGCTCCCCTGCCTGGTGGGCGGGCACTAACATGAGGTTTTCCAGGACAGTGATGGTCTTTAGCTCGCGGGGAATTTGGAAGGTACGCACCATGCCCTTTCGAAAGATCTGGTGAGGTGGCAGGCCATCGATCTGCTGCTCTTCGAAGAAGACGTGGCCGGAGGTGGGCTTTAGAAAGCCGGTGATCAGGTTGAACAGGGTCGTCTTTCCCGCGCCGTTGGGGCCAATAAGGCCGGTGATCTTGCCACGGCGGACCGAGATGCTACAGTCTTTCACGGCCATGAGGCCGCCGAAGGACTTGGACAGATTCTGAACGTCTAGGATAGCCTCTGAATCATTCATCGCGAAGTGGTCGAAGGTCTCCCTCCTGATGTTCTGTTCAGTATAGAGGGCTCGGCGAAGTTATACGCGCCATTTCTGGCGTAGCAGAAGCCGGAGAGGCCGCCGAGCAACGGTCTGGCTCAAATGGCGTAGCGATCACCCTCGCGGCGCAGCTGGCCGCGCAGCGACTCGTAATCCGGCAGGATCGTACCCACCAAGCCCCAGAATAGTCGTCCGTGATTCGAGTGTCGCAGGTGACAGAGTTCGTGGACAATGACGTAGTCAATGAGGGACAGCGGTGCCATGATCAATCGCCAGCTGATTCGGATAGTACCTCCGGGGCAGCAGCTACCCCACTGCCTCCTAGCGTTGCTGATGCGAAGAGCTTTCGGCTGCACACGAACCCCCCCCTCGTAGTGCAGAATCCGGCTGGCGATCACCCGTTCTGCCTCAGACCGGTACCAGGCCTCGAGCGCGGATCGGACAGCCGCCGCACGCGCTTCGGACGTCTCGTGACATTGGGGCACCGATATTTCCAGCGCACGCCCCTCCAGACGCACTTCCGTGTGCTGGTTCGTTCCTGCCTGGATCCGCAAAGCGTATGCGCGCCCCAGGAAGAACGAGCTCTCACCATCCACGAAGCGTTTGGGCACGGCGAGCCTAGCGCGGCTGGCCTTTCGCTGCTTCTCGATCCATGACGCGCGCTCCTGGACGAAGGCGGCAACAGCGGCCGAGGAGACGTGGTTCGGCACCGCAACTCGGACTGCACCTTCGGCGTCGACAGTGATCGCCATTGTGCGTCGGCGTCTGCGACTTCGCCGTACTGTGTACTCGATAGCTTCGATTGCTGGCCTGTTCTCTCGTTTCATCAGGGCGAGAACTGATCTAACAAGCTTTGGATTGCTTCGGACGATCCCGTCTTTCGCCGACTCGTAGACGAACAGAGGCACGGGCCGGAGGCTGCCTCTCTCCACCGGGGTACCGACCCCGCCGTCGAGGCTACCGACGCCCGGCAGAAGCCGTCGTGGGC
>JACZRQ010000083.1 GCA_022574655.1 Chloroflexota bacterium | reverse complement strand
TATGGCCGGCACCGCCGCGATGATAGAACCGATGGTGGGTACATAGTTAAGGAGAAAGGCAAGCATCCCCCACAGCAATGGAAAATCGAGGCCGATCCACCAGGTCAGCAGACTGGCACTCAGACCGGTCGCCATACTGGCGATTGTCTTGATGCCCATATAGCGGCCGAGGTTATTCAGGAATTGTTGCTGGCGCTCGAAGGATTCAGCGCTACGGCCGAAAGCTGCCTGCACTTTGACGCCCAGGCTCGATACCTCGAGCAGGATGAACACCATCGTGAACAGGATCAGGAAAGTATTCGTCAACACATCCTGCAGTGCGTTGAGAATATTTGCCGCCAGCCCCATCACCCAACCCGGATCGATAAGATCGCCAATGTCAGTCAGCGACCTGTCGTCGCCAAGGAATCCGGCAACAAATTTGATCGTGCCTTGCACGATCGCCATGAAGGGCTGGTGCGAGGCTAGCGATGAAGAGTATCCGACGGTGCTGGAAGACGTCCGGCGGCGGATGAATCTGGCCGCCGAGCTCAACCTCTCTACGTCGCTGATCGCTTCGTCAACGATTTCGCCTGGGGCCTCGGGACGGAATGTGCGCAGCTTGTGATGGATCCGGGCCACCCCTCCAGCCATGACGCCCACCCCCAGAAGGGCCAGTGCGTGGACGTAGCTCTCGGAGCCTATGGGGCGGATCATGCCGGGGCTGGAGGGGGTGGTGACCTCCAGGGCCACCTTGTCCTCGCCGATGACCCCCAGGACATCCAGGAGGTACCGGCTGTTGAAGGCGATTTTGGCGGCTTCACCCTCCAACTTGACGTCCATCTCACCACGGTGCTCACCGATCTCCTCGGCTCGGGCAGAGATGGTCATCTTGGCGGAGTCTTTGGCCTCGCCGGGATCGATCTGCAGTCGGACGATGCCAGCACCGTCGCGAGCGAAGATCGAGGAGATGCGAGTCTCCTGCAGGAACTGCTGCATGTTGATCGTAGCCCTGGAAACGTAGGACTGCGGGATGAGCTGGCCGTAGTTGGGAAATGTGCCCTGGAGGAGCGTGGCAACGAGTTCGACGGTGTCCATGCGGAAGATAACCTGGGAACGGGCTTCGTTGATCGCCATTTCGATCGTGCCGTCGCCGTCGCCGATGAGCCGCTCGACCTCACGGAAGGCGCGAGCGGGGACGATGACCTCGACTTTTTCGGGGACGTCCTGATCAATGTGTAGCTTGTGGACAGCGAGCCGGAAGCCATCCGCGGCAGCGAGCGTCAGTTGGTCACCTTCGGCGAGGGTGTGGATGCCGGTGAGGACGGGACGCGTATCGTCAGCGGCGGCGGCAAAATGGGTCTGCTGGATGGCGCGGCGAAGCGCCTTCTGATCGAGTTGGAGGGAGAGGCCGTCGGAGACCTTAGGAACGGGCGGGAAGTCTTCGGCGTCCATGCCGGCCATGGTGGCTTCGTTTCTGGCGCAGTTGATGTGCAGTTGCTTTCCGCGATCGGTCACGGCGAGGTCGATCTTTTCGTTGGGCAGCGATGACACGAAGTCGGTGATGATGCGAGCGGGTATGGTGATGGCACCCTCTTCCTCGACTTGGGCGCCGATCCAGCAGCTGGTGGCGATCATGAGGTCTGTAGCGACGAGCTTAAGGCGACCTTCGTCGGTCTGTATGAGGACGTGAGAGGCCTGGGGTAAGGTGCTACGGGCGGGGACGGCACGACCGACGATTGAGAGGCCTTTGGAGAGGTTCTCTTGGAGTGAGGATACTTTCATTGGGCGACCTACCTAACGGGACTAGTCATTTAACTGTATAAGCACCTTAGCAAAACGGGGCGTCCGGAAATTCGGACGTAGTATACCGCCTGTACCGCGAGGAGACAACAGGTGGGAGGAAGAAGGGATGCGGGAGTAGGAAGGCAGGCCAAGCGGACCGTCACCGCGGGCAGGCAGTTTAGGCTTGGCGAAGCACCTGGTTTTGAAGGATGATCTGCTCGAAATGACAGCAGCTATGGGATGGCGGCGAGCGATTCAGTGGCGACCTCGATCGTTTTCTGAATCTCGACGTCGGTGTGAGCGGCGGAAACGAACATCGCTTCGAACTGGGAGGGCGCGAGGAAGATGCCGCGCTTGAGCATCTCGCGGAAGTAGGCTGCGAAGCGATCGGTGTCCGCGAGCTTGGCGGAGGCGAAGTCGGTGATTGGCTCGTTAGCGAAGAACAGCGTGAGGAGCGAGCCGATACGATTGAGTTGGACGGGGATCTCGACCTCACGGGCGGCGCGGCGAAGACCGTCTTCGAGGTAGATGCTAGACACCTCCAGACTTTCGTAGATACCTTCGCTCTCTAGGGTCTGAAGGGTGACGATGCCAGCAGCCATCGCCAGCGGGTTGCCGGACAGCGTGCCAGCCTGGTAGACGGGGCCGAGGGGCGCGATTTGTTCCATGATCTCACGCTTGCCGCCGTAGGCGCCTACCGGCAGGCCGCCACCAATGATCTTTCCGAGGCAAGTGATGTCGGGCGTAACTCCCAGTATCTGCTGCACACCTCCGTAGCAGAGCCGGAATCCGGTGATGACCTCGTCGAATATCAGAAGAGAGCCGAGCTCCGATGTTACTTCTCGGAGTCCCTCAAGGAAGCCGGGCGCGGGCGGTACAACCCCCATGTTTCCCGCGATCGGTTCGACGATTACGGCTGCTATACGATCGCCGGACTCAGCGAAGAGGCGACGGACGGCCTCGATATCGTTGTAGGGCGCAAGTAGCGTCTCGGAGGCGTACGAATCAGGGACACCGGGGCTATCGGGAAGGGAAAGAGTGGCCTGGCCGGAGCCAGCCTGAACGAGCAGGCCGTCGGCGTGGCCGTGGTACCCACCCACGAATTTGATAATCGCCGAGCGATTGGTGTGGGCGCGGGCGAGGCGGAGTGCGGACATCGTCGCTTCGGTGCCGGAGTTGACGAAGCGGACGAGATCAACGGATGGGATGGCCTTGCAGATGAGGTCGGCGAGTTCGACCTCGAGTTCGGTTGTAGCACCGTAGGCGGTTCCGCGCTGGGCGCCGGAAGTGATGACTTCCGTGACGGCGGGGTGAGCGTGTCCAAGGATCAAAGGGCCGAAAGCGGAGACGTAATCGATGTACTCGTTGCCATCGACATCGATGACGTGGCAACCCTGGCCAAAGGAGATGATGGGAGGATCGACGCCAACTGCATTGAACGCGCGAACGGGGCTAGAAACGCCACCCGGCATGAGGTCTCGGGCACGCTGAAGAAGCTCCTTGGATCGGGTGTTGTCTTGGTCAGTCACCGGTGGGGATCAGTATACGTACAAGTTCGCTCAGGGACTTCACTCGGATGTCAGGATATGGGACTTTGCGGGGTTTTCGCATGCCGGTGCGGTTGACCCAGGCAACCTTCATACCGGCTCGACCGGGGCCAAGGACGTCCGGGATGGGGTTGTCACCAACGTAGAGGATGCGACCGATCGGAACCTTCATTTTGCGGGCGAGGAAGCGAAAGATGTCGGGATGAGGCTTGATTGAGCCGGCGTCTTCCGAGGAGACGACGATATCGAACTTCAGTCCGTTCCTGTCGAGACAGTCGTGAAGGAAGTCGTTGTCAGCGTTGGAGAGGACAGCTATTGGGTAGTGAGCCTCAAGCGCGCGGATTGCGGAGAGGGCATCGTCGAAGGCTGGAGCGGCCGCGAGACATGTCTTCAAATGGAGGGAGGCGGCGTTGGGGTCTCCGGGGAGGCGAAGCAGCTTGAAGACACGTTCGAACTGGTTCGCCCAGGCCTCCTGATACTTGTGGTACACGGGCTCATCGTGGGTTTCGGCGCGCTGGAGGTAGGCAGCACGGAGGAAGCGGCGCCAGACTTCGGTAGCATCGGCGTCGAGGCGCTGGTCGGCACAGATCTCGGCCATGGCGACGATAAAGTCGGGTTCGGTGAAGTTGATGATGGTGCCGTAGGCGTCTAGGGCGATGGCGCGGACGGAGGCGCGAAGAGGATCAGCCGCTGATGCTCGCTGATTTCTCGCTAGCTCAACCAGCGGACGGCCTCTTTGGCGTGGTAGGTGATGATGATTCCGGCACCGGCGCGTTTGATTGCGGTGAGGACTTCTAGAGTCGCGAGACGTTCGTCTAGGTATCCGGCCGATGCGGCTGCTTTCACCATGGCGTACTCACCGCTGACGTTGTAGGCGGCGAGGGGGAGGTCGAAGGCTTCACGAGCGCGAGCGATTATGTCGAGGTTTGAGAGGGCGGGCTTGATCATGACGATATCAGCGCCTTCAGCGATGTCCGCCTCGATCTCGAGCAGGGCCTCGCGAGCGTTGGCGGGGTCCATCTGGTAGCCGCGGCGGTCGCCGAACTGGGGTGCGGACTCGGCGGCGACGCGGAAGGGGCCGTAGAAGGCGGATGCCTGCTTGGCGGCGTAGGCCATAATCGGCGTCTGTACGAGGCCAGATTCGTCGAGCGCATCGCGGATCGCGGCGACGCGACCGTCCATCATGTCAGAGGGGGCGACGATGTCGGCCCCAGCATGTGCCTGAACGACGGCCGTGCGTGCGAGAAGCGGCAGGGTGGCGTCGTTATCGACCTGGTTGTCTCGGACGACGCCGCAGTGGCCGTGGGACGTGTACTCACAGAGGCAGAGATCGGTGATGACGACGAGGTCAGGGGCGTGTTGCTTGAGGGTGCGGACGGCGCGCTGGACGATGCCTTCGGGATCGTAGGCCTCTCTGCCTTCGTCGTCCTTGGCGGCAGGGAGACCGAAGAGGAGGACGGCGTTGATGCGGAGGGAGCGTAGTTCGTCGGCCTCACCGGCGAGTTGGTCGAGCGAGAGGTGATACTGGCCGGGCATCGAGGGAATCTCTGCGCGGACGTTGTCGCCGTGGGTGACGAAGAGCGGGTAGACGAAGTCTGCGGGGTCGAGGCGGGTCTCACGGACGAGCGAGCGGAGGCCTTCGCTGGAACGGAGGCGACGGAAGCGTTGGAACGATGCGGGGAGAGTACCGGTTGTGGTGGTCATGTTAGAGGCCCTCCACTGCTAATTTACTGATGAAGAGCGGATCGGGATAGTCGGCAACGTTGGCTTGCTCGGTAACGGAGATGGGAAAGAAGCGCCTGCCGTAGCTTTGGAGTCCAAGGTGGGTCATCGCGACACCTCCGGCGGTCCAATGTGCTCCTTGAGGGCGGCGGCGAGACCGGAGACTGTGTAGTCGGCGGCGACGATGTCTACGTGGAGGCCGAGTTCTTCGGCGGTGGCGGCGGTGATGGGTCCGATGCAGGCGATAAGGGGTCGGGGTGGCTCAGGGCTGGAGCCCTGAGTCACGGCATCGCGGTTCAGAATGACAGAAGCGTCATCGCCGAGCATGGAGACAAGGTTGCGGACTGTAGAGGAGGAGGTGAAGGTGAGGATGTCGATCTCGCCGGCTTTGAGGGCCTGCAGGGCCTCGGGCGGCGAGTCGCCGGGGACGACGGCGCGGTACAGGGGCACTTCGTGCACTACTGCGCCGAGCGCGGTCAGCCCTTCGGGGAGTTCGGAGCGGGCTTCGGCAGCGCGGGGCAGGAGGACGGTATCACCTTCTTCGAGGTGTGTGCGCAGCGCCTCGACGACGGCTTCGGCTACATATTCCTCAGGCACGACATCGGCATCGATGCCACAGGAGGCGAGCGCCTCAGCGGTGGCAGGGCCGATCGCGGCGACGGACCCGGAGGCGCGGCCGTGCTTGCGATGTCCGCCCAGGCAGCGAGCGTCGAGGCCTCGCTCCTTGAGACGATCAAAGAAGACTTCGACGGCGTTAGCGCTGGTGAAGATGGTCCAAACGTAGGAACCGGAGGCGAGGCGATCGATGGCGGAGGCGAGGGGGCCATCGTCCTCGATGGGTTCGATCTCGATAGAGGGCAGTTCGACCGGAATAGCGCCTTCGGCGGACAGAAGCCGGGTGAGTTCGCCAGCCTGATGACGGGTGCGAGTGATGAGGATGCGCTTGCCGAACAGGGGGCGACTCTCGAACCAGGAGAGTGAGTCGCGCAGGCGAACGACATCACCGACGACTGTGATTGCCGGCGCACCGATACCCTCCTTATCGACGAGGTCGACGATATCGGCGAGCGTGCCAACGACGGTGCGTTGTTGTGGAGTCGTGCCCCAGCTGATGACGGCAGCCGGGGTGTCTGACGAACGTCCGCCGGCCGTCAGCTTATCGACGATCTCGGGGAGGCTGCGTATGCCCATGAGGAGCACGAGTGTATCGACGGCGGTTGCGAGGCGATCCCAATCGACGGAGAGTTCGTCCTTGTCGGGATCCTCGTGCCCCGTGACAACGGCGAACGACGAGGCGACGCCGCGGTGGGTGACCGGAATGCCAGCATAAGCCGGTACGGCGACGGGGGAGGTGATGCCGGGTACGATCTCAAAAGGGATTCCGGCGGCAGCCAAGCTTTCCGCTTCCTCGCCGCCACGACCGAAGACGAGAGGGTCGCCACCCTTGAGGCGGACGACCCGGTGCCCGGCCTGAGCTTTCTCAACAAGCAAGGCGTTGATCGCATCCTGATCGTGAGACTTCTCGCCGCCGATTTTGCCCATGTAGATGAGTTCAACGTCTGGTTTCGCGTGTTCAAGAAGGGGCGGCGCTGCCAGGCGATCGTAAACGATGACGTCCGCCTGCTTGACGCGATCCAATCCTTTTACTGTGATGAGGTCTGGATCGCCGGGGCCAGCGCCGACGAGCGATACGAAACCGGCGGTAACCCTACCGCTCATTTCGTAACTCCTTCGTCCCCATTGTGGGCCAGAAAAGGAGCGACGCCCTGGTCAATCAGGCGCTCGGCCAGATCGATTCCCAAGTTATCAGGCTCGTTCAACAAGCCGCCGGCATCGCCGCGAATGATGGAACCGTCTTCGTTGCCGACGAGCGCTCTAAGCCGGAGGCCGAGGCCATCGATGACGGCGTAGGCGGCGATCGGGGCCTCACAGCCACCGCCCAACCGGCGCTCGAAGGCGCGTTCAGCGGTTACGGCGGCCCTGGTGGCGGCGTCATCGGCGGAGCGAACGAGACCCGTGACTCTCTCATCGTCCGTCCGTACCTGGACGGCGATCGCTCCCTGCCCGACGGCGGGGAGCATCGTATCGACGTCGAATATCTCGGAGGCACGATCGAGCCAGCCAAGGCGAGCAAGGCCCGCGGCAGCAAGCACAATAGCGTCGTACTGGCCTTCTTCGACCTTGCGGAGGCGAGTATCGATGTTGCCGCGAATGTCTTCTATTCGTATGTCAGGTCTGATCGCGCACAACTGTGCGGCGCGGCGGGGGCTACCCGTACCAATGCTGGCATCCGGGGGTAGCGAGCCGAGGATAGCGCCAGAGCGGGAGATAAGGACGTCGCGTGGGTCGTCACGCGGGAGGAAAGCGGCGAGAGTCAGGCCTTCAGTCTCGGCACTGGGTAGATCCTTGAGGCTGTGAACGGCGATGTCTATATCGCGTTCGAGGAGCGCACGTTCCAGCTCGATGACGAAGACGCCGCGTCCACCGATCTCGCTGAGAGAGCGATCCGACTTGTCTCCGGATGTCTGGATTTCCCGGACCTGGAATAAGACGTCTGGGTGGGCCGTTTGAAGCCCGGCGAGGGTTATTTCGCTCTGGCGAAGAGCGAGGCGGCTTCCTCGCGTACCGATAACGACGGGACTTGAGGACACAGTCGAACCGCTGCTAGCGACGCCCGTCAGGGTGGATGTCGAAGAGGTCTTGCAACGCCTCCATGTAGAGACCCGTGTCTGTACCATCTTTGAGCCGGCTTATGGGTCTGTCCAACATCTTCTTGACGATGGCGCTGGTCATTGACTCAAGACGCTTACGTGATTCGTCATCGAGGTTTGGCATGCGTTTGAGGGTACGTTCGAGTTCGGCGCGACGAATGGACTCCGCGCGTTCGCGCAAAGCGGCGACTACAGGAACGACATCGAGGGATCGCCACCAGTCGAAGAAGGACTCGACTTCGGCGTCTACGATCGCCTCGACTTTGCCGACTTCAGCCAGGCGTCCATTCCAGCCCTCGTTCGTGACGGCCTCGATATCGTCGATATCGTGGAGGTGAACGCCACTAAGTTCGGCGACGGCAGGGTCGATGTCGCGTGGTACGGCGATGTCGATGAAGAGGAGGCCTCGACCGTTACGGCGTTCCATCACTGGACGAACGTCGTCTGGACCGATGATGAAGCGGTCAGCACTGGTACCGCTGATAACGATATCCGAAACGGCAAGCGCGTCAGGGAGATCCGAGAGGGTGATCGCGTCGACTTCCCCGCCAAGGTCCTCGGCCAACTCCTGAGCGCGCTCCAGAGTGCGGTTGGCGACGATGATACGCGAGCCGGTATGGTCCGCGAGGCTCTTGGCGGCCAGTTCGCCCATGCCGCCCGCGCTCACCACAAGAACGGTCTTGCCCGTAAGGTCGCCGAGGGCGTTTCTGGCGAGTGTGACGGCCGCGGAACTGACGGAAACGGCATGACGGCCGATGTGAGTCTCTGACCTCGCGCGCCTGCCCACGCCGATAGCGGAGTGGAAGAGCTTGAGCAGGATGCCATCGATAGTGTCAGCCTCGTCGGCTGCGGAGAAGGCGTCCCGGACCTGGCCGAGTATCTGCGACTCGCCGATGACCATGGAGTCGATGCTTGATGCTACTCGAAAGAGGTGACGGACGGCGTCATTACTCTGCAGGACATAGAAGTGGTCGTCGATGACTGAAGCGCCCTTCGCCGCATTGAGCAAGGAGATGAGGTTACGTCCACTCTTATCGCCACTGGCCGCGACGGTATACAGCTCGGTGCGGTTGCAGGTGGAGAGGAGAATTACGCCCTGAAGCCGGTGCTTGAGGCAGCCGAGCGCGGCTGGGAGTTCCTGGGAAGAGAATGAGAGTTTTTCTCGCTCTTCGACCGGAGACGTTAGATGGTTAATGCCAACGCAGAATACGACCGAGTTTTCCTGCTTCATGTGCTGCCAGACGGCGCGAAGAGCGATTTGAGAAGGCGCTCCTTCGCTTGGTCGCGGTGACCGTCTCCTACCAATGTCTTGACTTCAGCGTCCAGTGCTGCGTTCCAGACGTCGAGATGGTTACGATCGCAGCGGTCACAGTCCTTGACGACAACGCCTTGATCTTGTAGCTCGCGGCGGACTTCGGCCGCGAGCGAGAGAAGCTCCGCATCGTCTTCGCCGAGGAACTCCTCGATGTCTTCGCGGACCTTGCGAGCCATGGCAGGACTTTCCCCACTGGTTGAGATGGCGAGGACGAGTTCGCCCTGCCGGACGACGGCGGGCATGATGAAGTCGCAGTTGGGTACGTCATCAACGGCGTTGATCCACACGCGCTTGCTCCGGGCCTCGTCGGCGACGACCTTATTGATGGCGCCATCATCGGTCGCGACGAAGGCGAGGAAGTAACCTTCCATGTCGCCGTCCTGATATTCGCGGTTGATGTGGGTGACTTTGCCATCGTCGACGAACTGCTGGACTTCGGCACTGAGTTCGGGCGATATGAGTGTTACGCGAGCACCGGCGTCTATCAAGCCACCGAGTTTTTGGTGGGCGACATGCCCGCCACCGGCGATTACGACCGGCTTGTCTTGGACATCAAGAAATACTGGGTAATAGCGCATTAGCACTCCGGCCTAGGTGTGAGCTGGAGCCCGCTGACCGACTTCTTCGTACGCCTCCGCCATCGCGAGGAGTACCTGGTCAGCGAGGTTTGATAACAGTTCCCAGACCTCGACGGCATCTTCCGATGGGAGATCGCTCTTTTGCGAAACTTCCATTGCGGTGTCATCGAGTCCCTTTCGGAAGAAGGTGAAGGCTTCGAGGAATTCGCGCATGGTGAGGCCGTCGCGGGCGAGTTCGCGGCCATATTCGAGGCCGATCTCCCGAACCTCCTCCGAGAGGCGAGTCCGGTTCGAGCCGCTGTCGAGGTACTCGGATACGATGCCGACGAGACGCCGACCGAGTGGACGGAGCCGTTCGCGACCGCTTTCGTCGAGGTGGGAGTACCAGGGAGCCGATTTCTCGTGCCCACGTTGAAGGCGACGGCGAATGCGGGCGAGGGCGAGGCTGCTGATCGTGGTGTATGGCTCTTTAGTGGCCGACATCTGGCCGGAGACAAGAGACTGGAGGTCTTCTTCGGAAAATCGGCGGTGACCGCCGGGTGTGCGGAAGGACCGTACGTGGCCAGCGTCCGCCCAGCGTCTGAGGGTAGATTCGTTGACACCAAGGAGCTTGCATGCTTGTCCGAGGGTGATCCAGCGCGTTGTAAGGGTCTCATTACTATCACGATAGCGAACCACGGGGCGAACCTCACTAACTAGGGCGACTTGGGTGGGCGGTCTGACCAGATTTTAGGTTTCGCCAATAAGTGCTGTCAACCCAGTATTGAGGCGGTTTGGTAGGTGAATCAAGTACGAGATAAGTATTATTTTACCCAGCCCTCGGAGGATTGCCTAAACATGTTCACTTTTAAGCTAACACAGTGAGCAAGGAGGGCGCTCTACGATGCCCCGGCTAGCGACGTTAACGCGGGCGGCAGGCTAAGCCTGCCCCAAGATTTCGAAGGCCGTCCGTCCAGACGCCTAGCGGGCGCCTTCCTGGGCGGCGCGGACGTAGGGGAGGAGAGTGTTGACGACGTCGACGCGCGAGTCGAGGTGTTTGCCAAGACCGCTGAGAAGGCCGGTCACGCGCATGATGAGGAGCAGTTCGCGGGGGATTTCGGTGATTGGGTTGTCGCGGACGGCGACTTTGAGGCGCTCGTTTGCTTGCTCGACGAGGTCTCGGTCGGCGTAGGCGCGGTCATCAGCGCTGGTGTCCATGAAGGCGCGGCCGAGTTCGAGGTAGACGGTGGGGTCGTTGGCGTTTTTGACCTTGATGCCGAGGTCTTTGTAGGCCTGGACCATCTCGGAGATGTTCCAGGCGAGCATGGCTTCGGTGAGGCGCGCGTAGCCGATGCGGAACTTATCGTCGAGCTTGCGGCAGAGGCCGAAGTCGAGCATGACGAGCTTGGGGCCGGGGCGGACGAAGAAGTTGCCAGGGTGGGGATCGGCGTGGAACATGCCGTGGAGGTAGAGCTGCTCGCAGTAGGTGTCGGTGACGAGTTGGGAGACTTCCTGGGGGACGATGCCTTCGCGGGCCATGCCTTCGAGGTCTGTGATCTTGACGCCGCCGGTGTATTCCATGGTGAGGACGCGGCGGGTTGAGTACTCCCAAATGATGTCGGGGATGATTACGTCGTCGCGGTCGGCGAAGTTGTGGGCGATGGTTTCGGCGTTGTGGCCTTCGTTGATGAAGTCTAGCTCCATGGGGACGTTGTGGGAGAGCTCTTCGACGATTGGGGTGAAGTCGAGGTTGCGTTCGAAGAGGGCGAGGATGCGCAGAAGGAAGCGGACGTTTTCGAGGTCCCGGTGGACGATGATCTCGATGCCGGGGTACTGGACCTTGACGGCGACTTCGGTGTGGCCTTTGACGGGCTGCTTGAGCTGGGCGCGGTGGACCTGGGCGAGTGATGCGGCGGCGATGGGGGTTTCTTCGAAGTCGGAGAAGATGTCTGTGAGGGGGCGTTCGAGCTGGCGTTCGATGCGTCGCTTGATGATGGGGAAGGGGCGCGGGGGGACGTCGTCCTGGAGGCGGGAGAGGACGTTGGTGTATTCGTCGGGGATGAGGTCGGGGCGGGAGCCGATGATTTGGCCGAGTTTGATGAGGAGTCCCTGGCGGGAGACGGCGAGGTCGTAGTAGTGGTTGGCGGACCATGAGTGGTGCTTGAGGCGCCGTCGTTCGGCTTCTTGTTCGCCGAGGCGCTTCTCGCGCATGGTGATGCCCTTGTAGCCGCCGTAGATGCGGGCGGCGAGGGTGGTGACGGCGAGCCAGCGGTCGAGCCGGGGCGGGAGGACACGTTGGAGGAGGCTCATGGGTTGATTATGGGGGAGGAGGGAGGAAGGGGGAAGATGGAAGGAGCCCTCACCCTGGCCCTCTCCCGCAAGCGGGAGAGGGGAACGAAGGTGGGAGAGGGGGACGGCACACGTTTGATTGGATTGCGGAATTTGGGGGTTCGGTTTGATTGGTTTTTTGG
>JACZRQ010000082.1 GCA_022574655.1 Chloroflexota bacterium | reverse complement strand
TGGTTAGTGGTTAGTGGGGAGGCCCTCACCCCCAGCCCCTCTCCCGCAAGCGGGAGAGGGGAGTGGAGTAGCGAGTGAACGCGGGTACCTTGACGAAGATGAGAGATCCTACCACAGACTAGGGAGAGTGCCCAGAAGAGCCGAGTTGGGTCTGGTGGGCGGTGCGAGTCGTACTCGAGCTGATGCTCGCCCCTCCCCGGATTCTTCGCTGGGCTCAGAATGACAGCGCTGCGTCCGTAACGCCATTTCGGCATTCCAGACTCATAGAGCACCATGTTATTTTTGCGGTATGGATGTCTACCACCTTCCGCCACCCGAGGAGATGGATCGGGACGATGCGCTCAGATTTGCGCGGGATTGGCTGAACGCACATCGGGGCCAGAAGCGCTTGGTGATCGTACCCGGCCGCCGGAACGTCGGGAACTCCCCGGTCCTCATCCAGATCGCCGCTCAGATCCAAACCGAAACCGCACAGACTTTTCGAAACCGCGCGGGCAACCTTCGCGAAGCAGCCGTGGCTGTGGTGTGGCCATCCAAGGAGACACTGCACAGAGTTCAGGAGCGGAGGCCAGCCAAAATGCTGATTGTGCCATGGCGAGTCGAAGAATCCCAAGCATGGCTGGAGGCGCACTCATCGACACCTCTGGCGGGCGGACGGAACCTAGACACACCTTCGATCTCGGACCCTGTTGTGCTAGAGGCCATGAAGAGCTTGACGAGCTTCGTCAACTTGGGCAATGACCTCATTTCATACGATGATCGTGACTACGCGATCCAGATCCTACGAGCATTGGTTACCGCCCGCCGACATGTGAATCCGGACGAACTCTACGGGTGGGCGCTGGCGAACGACTGGGAGGGAAAGGGGGCTGAGACGTTGCGTGTCTTGGCCACTGAAATCCTAGACGGTAAGCGGCACCGCATCCACGCATCATCCCCATCGCTAGGCCGCGATGCGATTAGCTGGTGGACACAGGAAGCGGAGAATCAGGAGCCAGCGGTTCCACCGCCGTCGTAGGACTTCGTGTCATCTGCGGCGCCGCTAACCTGCGGTAGGATAGGCGTCGATAGCGGAGGAGCACGACATGGGAACACCAGCAGGCTACTTTAACGAACGGGAGCACCAGATCTGCGTTGTCGCGCGGATGATCGAGAACGCGCGGACGTACTGGGTGGCGGGCGGGGGGTCGCCGATGGCATCGATCTTGCTGGCGAAGAAGCTGCATAGCCCCGACGCCGTTTACGTGACGGAGGATGGAGTGGTTAACCCTGAGCCGATGCTGCCGCTGGACCCGCTGATGACGATGGTGTCGTCGCGCTCGGGCTACCGGGCGCTGCAGTGGGGGACAATGAACACGATCGGTTTCCAGGCGCAGATTGGGCTGATGGACTTCGGCATCCTGAACACGTTGCAGGTGGACCCGTACGGAAACATCAACTCGACCGCGACGGGCGACTACAACGGCGAGCACCGGCGCTTCGGCGGGCCTGGGGGCGCTGACTCGATCGCGGCGATGTGCTGGAAGACGATCCTGATGACGGACCAGCAGAAGCGAAAGTTCGTACCACGGGTAGACTTCATCTCGTCGCCTGGGTTCCTCGACGGTACCGAGGGCGCGCGCGAACGGGCGGGGCTGCCGCGTGGCACGGCGCCGTATCGCGTGGTGACACCGTGGGCGCTGTTCGACTACGAGGAGCGTTACCTGCGGCTGGCCGGGGTGTCGCCGTTCGTGACGGTCGAGCAGGTGTTGGAGGAGATGTCGTTCGAGCCGAAAATGGCGAAGGAGATCGAGACGCTGGAGACGCCGACGGAGGAAGAGCTGGCGGTGCTGCGGACGGAGTTGGACCAGCGGGGGCAGATCACTGACGTGGGGAGGCCGGTGATCCGGCACGACGACGGGACGTACGAGTTCGTGGAGGAGGAGCGGGAGAAGAAGGACATGCCTAGTAGCTGGTAAAGGCCGTTTCGGGGGTGCGGGATGACTAAGGGTCGTGCTGAGGCGAGGGGTTGAGATTCTTCGTTAACGCCCTTCTCGCGAAGGGCTTGCCGCTCAGAATGACAGCTGCTGTGCACCGGCGGACCTGAAGGTCCGCGGCTGCGGGGCTTCGCGACCTCTGCCGGTGTGACGTAGCGCACTTTCCCGGCTACGGCACAACGGCTATGCTGGGCGCTGGTTTATGTCGTCCGCTATCGTCACTCAACAGCTCGTAAAGCACTACACGCCCGAGATCAAGGCCGTCGACGGCATCGATCTCGACGTAGAACGTGGGTCGATCTTCGGTTTTCTGGGCGCGAACGGTTCTGGGAAGACGACCACTATTCGCATGCTCACCACTTTGCTGCGGCCTACAAGCGGCAGCGGTCAGGTGGACGGCCTCGACATCATCGAAGATGCGGCTGAGGTGCGGAAGACGATCGGCGTGGCGTTGCAGGAGGCATCGCTGGACGACATCCAGACCGGGCGCGAACTGCTGACGCTGCAATCACGCTTGTACGGGGTGCCCGCCGGCCGTATCAAGGAGCGGGTCGCGCAGCTCTTGCGTATGGTCGACCTGACGGACGCGGCGGACCGGTGGGTCAAGACGTACTCGGGCGGGATGAAACGCCGGCTCGACCTGGCGGCGGCGCTGGTACACGAACCGAAGATTGTTTTTCTCGACGAACCGACGACGGGTCTCGACCCAATCAGCCGCGAGGCGATCTGGCGGGAAGTCGAAAGCCTCAATAAGTCGGATGGAGTGACGTTCTTCCTGACGACGCAGTACATGGAGGAGGCCGACCGGCTCGCCGACCGCGTGGCGATCATCGATGCGGGGCGCATCGTCGCAGAAGGCTCGCCGACGGAGCTGAAGGCGGAGATCGGCACGGACGTGATCACGGTACGCATCCCCGGCGGGGCGGAGAATGTGGAGCGGGCGAAACAAGCCCTGAAGAGGCTAGACGGCGCGGCGGATATACGTGAGGTCGCGGACTCGGTTGTGGTGTATATCCGAGACGGGAGTACTGTGATTCCGCGCGTCGTGACTCTGCTCAACGAGGCGTCCGTGGCGATGGACGAGGTGACGCTGAAGCGGCCGACGCTGGACGACGTGTTCCTGCGAGCAACGGGGCACCACCTGGAGGCGGAGGAGGCTCAAGTGACGGCCGAAGGTGGGGCGTCGTGAACTTCGCTTCCGCGACGTTCTACCTGGCGAGTCGCTCACTGCGCGAGACGCTTCGCCAGCCGGGGATCGAGGTGAGCAACCTGTTCATTCCGATCTTTTTCTTCTTTGTCACCGTCGGGGCGCTCGGCGGCATAGCGGCCGGCGCGTTCGACGTCGACAACTATCGAGGTTTTGCGCTTCCAGTAGCTGTCCTACAAGGAGCCGCCGGGGCAGCCGGCAGCGGCGGATTGGGCATGGTTACTGACATCGAACGGGGCTACTTCGACAAGCTAATGTTGAGTCCAGCGCCGCGGCTTTCGCTTGTGATGGGGAGGCTAGTGGCAGACGGCGTGCGGGTCACGATCCTGACGGTCGTGATCTCGACGGTGGCGCTGATCTTCGGCGCCGGTATGGAAACGGGTCCCGGCGGCTTCTTGGCGTTGGTCGTGATGTCAGGCGCGTTCGGATTCACGTACTCTGGCATCGGAATGGCGATCGCATTGAAGACGGGCAGTCCGCAGGCGGCGCAAGTGGGGTTCCTGGTGTTCTTCCCGCTGCTGTTCCTGTCGCCCGCGTTCGCGCCGAAGGAAGTCTTCGAGCCCTGGCTGGAGTTCATGGCGACGATCAACCCGGTGACGTACATCATCGAGGCACAGCGCTCGCTGGTGCTCGACGGCTGGGAGTGGGACAAGCTGGGCTATTCGGCGGCGGCGATCGCCGGCTTCGGGGCGTTCACGCTGACGCTGACGATGCTGGCGCTGCGAACGCGGACAGCGTAGGGGGAGCGACGACACCCTCACCCCGGCCCTCCACCACGGCGGACAGGTCTCCCAGAGGGAGAGGGAGATGACGGCTCCGTTGAGTGGTCGCTGGTTCGCTGGTGCGATTGGAGAAGCCCCGGCTGCGTAGAGGCCCCTCACCCCGGCCCTCTCCCAACGGGAGAGGGAGATGACGGTTACGGTGAACGGTCGCTTGTTCGTTGGTGCGATTGGAAGCGCCCCGGCTGCGCCTCAAGGAGTTCGGCTACCGAAACAGGTCCTTCTCGGCCTCGCGGACGATCTCTTTTGCGCTACCTTCGCCGCGGGGGTAGTCGTAGCCGCGGACGATGGCGACGGGGACGGCGTCGAGCTTGCCCTGGACGAGCTCGGCGGCGGCGGCGAGTTCGTCGGCGACGACGAGCGTGCTGACCTTTAGTTCGTAGCCGAACGAGTCGGTCTGGCCGACGTAGTCGACGAAGGGTTTCATGCCGGCGACGCCGATGGCGACGTTGGTGTGGCCTTCGCGCCAGGGGCGGCCAAAGGTGTCGCTGATGATTACGGGGGTTTCGACGCCGGTGGCGTCGCGGATGGCGTCGCGGATCTGGCGAGCGGAGCGGTCGGAGTCGACGGGAAGAAGGCAGACGGTGCCTTCGGGGCCGACGTTCGAGGAGTCGATGCCGGCGTTGGCGCAGACCCAGCCGTGCTTGGTCTCGGTGATGAGCACGGGGCCGGCCTGGCGGACGATGCGGGTGCTCTCGCGAAGGATGAGCTCGACGAGGCGGGGGTCTTTCTCGGTTTCGGCGGCTAGACGCTCGGCGTCTGCGGTGGGCTTGACGTCTGCGAGGACGATGACGCGACCTTCGGCTTTGGAGACGATCTTCTGCGTAACGACGATGATATCGCCGTCTTCGATGCCGGGGCCGCGGCGAGCGGCTTCGACGATGAGAGCCGCGACGTCATCGCCGGACCGGACCTCCGGCATGCCCTCGAGGGCGATGATGCGCAGCTCGGGCGCGGTCATGCCGCCTTAGAAGCCGGTGATCCGGACACCACTGTGCGTCCGGTAAATCTTGTTGATGTGGATTAACAGCACGGTCAGCTGCTCGATGTACTTGGAGTTCGCAAGCGGCCCGCCGTCAACAGCGCGTATGTATTCGATGTTTTCGACGAGCGCCATCACCTTGTCCTTGGCGCCCCGGTGGTCGCTACAGATGATGACGTCTCCCTGCATCGGCTTGTCGACGTTCGCCAGGGCGGACGCGTCCAGATGATGGAAGCCGCTGACGACTTTGGCGTCGGTGGCGATCGCGCGCGCCTGCTGGGCCGCCGAGCCAGCTTCGACATCGATGGCCTTCGGACCCTCGCGGTCGAAGAGCATGGGCACGACGACATCGATGAGGATCTTGTCGCCGATAGCTTCGGCCAGTTGCTCGATGGTGTCGTCGTGGGCGTCTGATGGGACGGTCAGGAAGACGAAGTCGGCTCTTTCGAGCCCGTCTTCGTTGAGGCCACCGAAGACGTGACCGTCCGGAACAGACTCCCTGACCTTCGCGACCGCATCTTCAGCCCGCTCCTCGGACCGAGAGCCGATATAGATCAGGTGCCCCGCTTTGGCGAAGCGGGTGGCGAGCCCCATGCCCTCCGGTCCGGTGCCGCCGATGATGGCGATTCTGACGTCAGGGTCAGGTTCACTTTCTTTAGATTTCGATCTAGCCACACCGTTCTCCTCGGGAAGTTGATTTGCGTGTTGGGCGATGGTGGCCAGTATATCGTCCGCGCGTTCGGCGGTTCAATGCGGAGGCGCCATTTGCGGCACCCACGAGGCAGAGTTACAATCAGGCTCGGCTCTCCGGGATGCCGGGCGCGGGGTGCGCTTTTCCCGGAATCGCGAGCCGCTTGGCCATGCCACGTGTGGCATCGCACCCCCGCAGCGATAATCGCCGAGTCCCGTATGGGCTCACGTTTCTGAGCTGAGGCATGGCCAACACCGAATACCACGTTTCTCTGCACGATCTGACACACGTCTTCGATGACGGGCGACGGTCGTTAACGGCGCTGTCGAGCGTGACGATCGACGTACCGCCGGGGCAGTTCACATCTGTGATCGGGCCGAGCGGCTGCGGCAAGAGCACGCTCCTGCGGCTGGCTGGCGGTCTGCTGACGCCATCGGAGGGAACTGCGCTCGTCGACGGCGAGCCGCCGAGGAAGGCGCAGCGGGCACGGGAGATCGGGTTCGTGTTCCAAGACCCTTCGCTGCTGCCGTGGCGCACGGTCGCCAAGAACATCGCGCTTCCGCTCGAGGTCGACCACCTGGAACGCACGAGGGAGCTGCCGGACCTAGCGGAGCTGCTGGATCTCGTTGGGCTCTCAGAGTTCCGCGACTATCACCCGTACGAGCTTTCGGGCGGAATGCAGCAGCGTGTGGCGCTGGCGCGAGCGCTGGCGTTCAACCCGACGCTGCTGCTGATGGACGAGCCGTTCGGAGCCGTGGACGAGATCACACGGTCGGCGCTTCGCTACGAGCTGCTGCGCATCTGGGAGAGGCACGGCGGGCCTGCGGGACGAAAGACGGTCCTCTTCGTCACGCATTCGGTGTCAGAGGCGATCACGCTTTCGGACCGGGTCATCGTGCTCTCGGGGCGACCGGGCAGGGTGCGCGCGGACATCGCGATCGAGTTGCCGCGGCCGCGCACGGAAGAGATGGAGCAGACGGAGCCGTTCCTGGACTACGCGGCGCAGCTAAGACGCCTTCTCAAGGAGGACGCCCAGTGAGCATCCAGGAGTTTACTCAACGCTCGCTGCGGAGCATCCTCGCCTACGTGGCGCCTCCGGCGGTGCTGCTAATCGGCATCGTTGCGTTCTGGGAGTTTTATGTCGACTGGCGTGACATCTCGATCATTGTCGTACCGCCGCCATCGGCGGTCGTCGAGCGTTTCTTCGAGAACCCGGATTTCTTCTGGAAGGAAGGCGGATACACGCTCTACGAAGCGACGCTCGGGCTGATGTTCGGATCATCGGTGGCGATCGCGCTGGCGGTGCTTATGGCGCATTCGAAGCTGGCGGAGCGCACGTTCCTGCCGCTTGCTATCGTCATCAAGGTGACGCCGCTGGTCGCGATCGCACCGGTACTGGTAATCATCTTCGGATTCGGGACGACGCCAAAGATCATCGTGGCGGCGCTCCTTTCGTTCTTTCCGACGCTCATCAACGCGATGACCGGGTTCCGCGACGTGAACGAAGGGGCGCATAGTTTCTTGCGATCGGTCCACGCATCGCCGTGGCAGGTGTTCTGGAAGCTGCGGGTTCCGAGCGCTATGCCGTACCTGTTCGCGGCGCTAAAGGTGACGTATCCGCTGGCGCTGATCGGCGCTGTCGTGGCGGAGTGGTTCACGGGCGATCGGGGGCTGGGGCTCGTCATCTTTTCAGCCAACGCCAACCTAGACACACCAACGCTCTTCGTCGCCATCGGCGTTCTGGCAATCACAGGCGTCACCATCAACATCGTTCTATCGGTCATTGAACGACGCGTGCTCTTCTGGCACGAGTCGGTACGCAGCACCACAACCTAGGAGGAAACATGCCCAGATTTTCAATACTAGTCGCAGTCGCGAGCGTTCTCGTCGTCGCGCTGGTCGGGCTCGCAGCCTGTTCCGACGACGATGACAGCGGCTCGGGTACTCAAGCGGACAGCCTCACGTTCATGCCGGGCTTCAAGCCGCAAGCGAACCTGCCGTTTGTCGGCGCTTACGTGGCTGACAAGGAGGGGTTCTTCGCGGAGGAGAACCTTGACGTGAAGATACAGCACGTGACGACGCCGGGTGACAACTTCCGCTTCCTGGCAGCAGGCGAAGTCCAGATAACCACCGCCGACGCCTCGTCCCTCCTCGAGCACCGCGGCAGCGACCCACCGCTAGACCTAGTGTCGATCGCGCTCATCGGACAGCGCGGGCAACAGGGATTCGCAGTGCTGGCTGATTCTGGCATCGATTCGCCGACAGACTGGGTGGGGAAGACGGTCGGGTACAAGGGGAGCCAGGTGACGCCCGACTACCTCGCCATCCTCGGCGCAGCGGAGGTGGACCGCGGGAGTATGAACGAAGTGCGGGTCGGCTTTGCGCCACAGGTGCTGGCGGAAGGGCAGGTGGATATCTACCCAGTATTCGTCAGCAATGAGCCGGACACGCTCGAGCGACTCGGTTTCGACGTAACGGTCTTCGAAGCAGCCGACTTCGGCGCGCCTACGCTGGGGCTCACTTACGTCACATCGCAGGAGTACATCGACGAGAACCCAGACATCGTACTGCGCTTCTTGAGGGCGGCGTTGCGAGGGATCGCATACGCCGAATCGGACCCGGCTGAGACGATCGACATCGTACTAGAGTTCGCGGACCAGGAAGATCCTGAGCACCAGCGTTTCATGATGGACACGGAGCTGGGAATGGCCCATGGCACGACGGCAGACGCCAACGGCATCGGCTGGCAGACGGAGGAGCAGTGGCAGCGGCTTCACGACTACCTTGTGACGTTCGGCGCCCTGACAGGGCCGCTGACGGATATCACGGAGGCGTTCGACGATTCGTTCCTGGCAGAGATATACGCGGACGGGCCGGATTCGCTGAAATGAAGCCCGAACTCGACCACCTCGCCTATGCCGCGCCGGACCTCGACACGGGCATGAAGACGATCGAGAAGCTACTCGGGGTGGCACCGGTCCGCGGCGGGCAGCACCAAGGGCTGGGCACGCACAACGCGCTCATAGGTCTGGGGACGGGGGTCTATCTCGAGATCATCGCCCCGGACCCCGAGCAGCCAACGCCCACACGACCTCGCCCGTTCGGGGTGGATTCGGTGCAAGAGCCGCACCTCGCGAGCTGGATCGCGCGCACGTCCGAGCTTTACGAGATTGTCGAGTCCTCCCGCGCGTCGGGCTACGACCCAGGTGAAATCAGATCGCTGAGCCGGCGACGGCCGGACGGAACGCTTGTGAGGTGGACTATGGCGATACGTGACGACCCGCCCGGGGATGGCCTCGTGCCGCCGCTGATCGACTGGGGCGATACGCCGCATCCGTCCGCTGATTTACCGCAGGGCGGAATGTTCGTCGGACTTCGCGGAGAGCATCCTCTGCCGGACGACATCCGGCAGATACTGCGGCCCCTGCAGGTCGATCTTGACGTGTCGGCTGGACCGGCACCGATGCTGATCGCGACGATCGAGACGGCACAGGGACCGATCGAGCTTCGCTAACGATCAACCCCAACGAGGCCGAAACACGTATGACACAATGAGATGGTCGTGTCTCGCTGGGTCGCAGCTTATCTAGCAACGGTCGGCATTCTCGCCGCCACGGTCGTAGCCGCCAGCGTCGTGCTGTTCATCGACAGCGGGCCGGACGACCCCGGGGAGTCCGCCGCTCAAGAGCACGGCTACGATATCGTTGGCTGGGAGCTGCGACACCTGCCCCAGAAGTGGCTGTACAAGATTGGTGCGCCGTTCCGCGGCAGCTCGGATCTCAGTGACGAAGAAGCGCTCCAACGCTATTTCTCGCTCGGGGAGACGGTGCAACGACTCCAACGCGACGACGCGGGCTCAGACGAAATGAGCGAGGCTACGGAGGAGCGAGCCGAGCTGGAAAATCGGATCGAGGACATCATTGAGGGCCGGATAACGGCGGTGCTGGAGGATCAAGGACTCGCTCTGGAGCCGCCCATCTTCTCGGACCTCGGCATCGTCTTTCCGCCGGTGGACTTCGAGCTGGACTCGCCGCCACGGATTCTGGCGGTGTCGCCAAGAGACCGCATCGAACTCGACGATTCGTTCCTCCTGACACCGGGGCTGGGAGTTGAGACCGCTATCGAGATAGAGGCGGACGTCGAGAGCGAGAATCAAGGGGTCGAAGGTCTGTCCGCGCGGGTCCTCACCAGCAGCGGGGTGGCGACATACCCGAGCGTCCTCTCGGAGTTCGACTCTTATCCGGGAATGATCGACACGGCGTTCCACGAGTGGGTCCACCAGTACCTGATCTTTTTCCCGCTGGGCCGCAGTTATTTCTCGGGCGCAGATGTCCGGACGATCAACGAGACGGTCGCCAGCATCTCGGGCCGCGAACTGGCTCGAATCTACTTCCAACGCTACCCAACGATCGAAGCCGGCGATAACGGAGACACCGCTGCGCGGGATCCCGACTTCGATTTCTTCGCCGAGATGCGCCAGCTACGCGAGGACGTTGAGGAGATGTTGGGCGACGGGAAGATCGAGGAGGCGGAGACGCTTATGGACGCCAAGCGAGACGAGTTCGAGCGGAACGGTTTTTTCGTTCGAGAGATAAACCAAGCGTATTTCGCGTTTCGCGGCTTTTACGCTACGGGATCAGGCTCGATCGACCCACTGGGGCCTAACCTCCAAGCAGTGTTCGAGCAGAGCGGTTCAGCGGGGGACTTTCTACGACTGATCTCAGGGGTGACAACGAGATCTGAAGTTGAGGAGCTGATCGCCGGCTAGCGGTTCACGACAACGGCGTTAGGCATCCAGGTCGTAGGGGAACTCAACGATGGTGACTCGATCTACGTTGGTCTTTTTCGGACTCAATCGAAGACGGAAATCGGTATCTTCAAGACCTCGCCCGCATTCAACTGATCGTTGGCGGCCCGGTCGTTGAGGACGAGGATGGCGCTGACGCTAACGGCGAACTTCTGCGCGATCGATTCCATGGTATCGCCGATCTTGACGGTGTAGAAGAAGATTATCGGCGACTCCTGAGGTTCATCGGGGGCTGGCGTAGGCGTAGGAGTTGGCAT
This sequence comes from Chloroflexota bacterium, assembly GCA_022574655.1. Lineage (GTDB taxonomy): Bacteria > Chloroflexota > Dehalococcoidia > SM23-28-2 > RBG-16-64-32 > JACZRQ01. The sequence goes on along the minus strand of JACZRQ010000082.1, from coordinate 1,449 downwards.
TGGGGTCGGGGTCGGGGTCGGGGTGGTGAGGATCCGGGTAGGGAACACCGGGGGCTTCGGGGTGGGAGTCGGGCTGGCGTCGGGGTTTCGACCGGGCCTACATGACGGCTTGGTGGGTTCGCGACCTTCCTTGAAGACTTCGGTCTTGGCGCCACACTTCACAGTCTCGATACTGTCGGGTACCTCAAAGTCCTTTGGAGGAAGCTGCAGATATGAGTGGGCCTCAAGCATGAATTGACGCCACATCGGGCCGGATCCGGCGGAGCTGAACGTGCCGGGGGCCATCGCGGTGTTGTCGGCGTTGCCCATCCATACACCGACTGTCAGGTCGGGCGTGAAACCCAGGAGCACGCCGTCACGGAAGTCTTCGCTTGTGCCCGTCTTGGATGCGGCGGGGCGATCCAACGTCAACCGACTCCAGGTGATGGCGTCTTTCGAGAGGACGTCCGTGACCATGTAAGCGTAGGCGGGGTCGACGACTTGCCGCTCTTCCGGCGTCGAGAACTGGTAGATCACGTTTCCCTGCGCGTCTTCGATCTTGAGCACGGAAACCGGGTCGAGTTCGCGGTAGCCGTCCGGTAGTTCTTCGGAGGTCGGTCGACCTTTCATGACGCCGTTGTTGGCGAAAACCGAGTAAGCGAACACCATATCGAGCTGCTTGGTCTCGCAAGCGCCGAGTGTGATGGTTGGGCCGCAGTCGCCGGTCTGAAGATCGGTAATACCGAGCCTGTGCGCCATATCGCGCATATTGTTCCCGCCGACTTCCAGCAGAGTTCTGACGGCAACGGTGTTGATGGATTCGGACAGTGCCTTCCTGGCAGTAATGGTGCCGAGGTGGCTGAAGTTCCAGTTGTTGACCTGCTGCCTGCCTTGCCCAGTCTCGAGGAATAGCGGCTCGTCCCGAACCTGGGTCGACGGTACCCAGCCCTGCTCGAACGCGGTCAGGTAGGTGAACGGCTTCATAGTCGAGCCGTGCGATTGCAGTGAGATTGCGATGTCGACCTTGCCTTGGATGTCGTCTCGGTCGTAGTCACGGCTCCCGACGTAGGTTAGTATCTCGCCGGTGGCGGGCCGGATGGCGACGATCGACCCGTTGTGGCCGCCGTAGCGTTCCTCCGTAGCCGAGATGTTTTCCTCGACGATGCGCTCGCCGATTTCTTGCAGGCCGAGGTCTATGGTTGTTGTGATCCGCAAGCCGCCCTGCGTGAGGATGCTGTCGCACGGCAGGTCGTTGGGAGACTCGAACATTCCGGCACCGCACATCTTCTCCACCTGATCCTCGACGAAGAACACGAAGTGCGGAGCTATGATGTCCGTGCGCTCTTCGGCGTAGTTGAGCGGCTCTTCCATCGCCGCCTCGATCTCGTCGACGGTCAACTGGACGAGAGGCTGGCCGGGATCGGTGTGGCTTTGCAACCTGTTGATCTGGTCGAGGTGCTCGATCATGAG